>JAAUTE010000341.1 GCA_012031815.1 Chloroflexaceae bacterium | reverse complement strand
TTCTACGGTGAGAAAAGCCTTAATAGGGTTGCTGTAGGTATCGTACTTCCAAAGAAACGATACTTTAAGCAATTTTAGCACCAGCGATTCATCTAAGAACAAAGTTATATTATCCCAACTCCCGTCGCAAAACGACCGTGAGTTTACTTGATTTTAGAAAGGGAAAGATGGACAAAATTGTTGAACCTTAGTAAAATTCTACGACTCAAGCCCTTAAGCAAAGGTTAAACGCCCTAGGGCGAGTGTGCCAATTTCCAAGAAAACCATGAAGGTTGGGAGCGTTTGTTTGTCAAGGGCAGGACTGCCACCTCCAAGGAAAAAGACCTCAATCCAGGATAAATCTTGATAAATTAAACCCAGCCATCCTTAATCTAGCGCCTCGAAGAACATGCAACGTTCGCAGAAAATAGAACGGATGAACCCAGTATTTCCCTTAAGACATTTCCCCGAAAGAGCAATTCTTCTCCATCCTAATCACCTTGGATTAATTTTGCTTAAGTACTCTATGGAGAAACAAGTCGTCTGGTTTTCCAACTTCTGCCAACATGGGCTAGAATTTTGTGGATTGGGACAAAAAAGAGGTCTTTTCAGTGGAGTCAACCTTGACTAGGGCACTTATTGCCAGCATTGGCTTGAGTAGTATTCTCAGCCTGCCTATCCATGCCTGCGCTCAATCGCCGCCGTTGTCCCATCTGGCGATTCCTCAACTGATTGAGGGTGATAGGAATCAAGTCACGCTGGTTAACTCGCTTTCTCCTCACCTGTCAAACTTACCAGCGGAGTTGGCTCAAGGGGGTGTTCCTGATGGGGTTTTGCCCCTAGACACCATTGAGATTTTAGATATCACTGTTCTTCGCGACGAGATTATCGCCCGACTTGAGTCCTTTCCCAGTATTGCTCGCGCCGAAGTTGGCTGTGGCACCAGCGAGACTCCCGCAACGGAAAAAGAAACATTAACCTGTATCCGCGCTTTTGTTAGCAATAAAGGGGTTACATTTGAAAATTTATTAGCATTTCGCTCTGCTATTACTCAAGTTTATATTGATAACGGCTATATTACTTCTGGCGCTTTCTTGCCAAGTCCCCAGTCTCTAGGGAATCGCTTGGTCATTATTCAAGTCGTTGAAGGGGTGGTCGAACAAATTGATGTCAGCGGGCTTCGGCGCCTGCGCGAAGGTTATGTCCGCGATCGCTTGGTGAAGGGGACAGCGGCTCCCTTAAATTTTGAGCGTTTACAGAAGGCGCTGCAATTATTGGAGCAAGATCCTTTGATTGACCGATTAGATGCGGAATTAATTTCTGGAACCGGGACAGGAAGCAATATTTTACGGTTGCAAATTGAGGAAGAAGATGCTTTTGAGGCGGGGGTCAGGGTTAGCAACGAGCAGCCGCCTAGTCTTGGCTCCATTGAAGGTAGGGTTTTTGCCACTCACGCTAATTTGCTGGGGTTTGGCGATCGCCTGGGAGCGCAGTACAGTTTAACAGAGGGATTGGATAATTTTTCGATAACCTATCGCTTTCCCTGGAATAGTCGGGATGGAACCGTGAGTTTTGGCTATTTTAGCGATGATAGCTCCATTGTCGAAGCAGATTTTGAGCAATTTGATATTACCAGTGATTCCCAAACCTTTTCCTTGGCTGTGATTCAGCCGCTTGTTAAAACGCCGACGAGGGAGGTGGTTTTGGGTCTGACCCTGGATGTTCGCGAAAGCCAAACTTTTTTATTCGGGGAGCCGTTTTCTTTTACGCTGGGGCCCAATGATGGCGAGTCTAATGTCACAGTCCTTCGCTTTTCCCAAGATTGGGTTCAACGGTATCGCAATCAGGTGGTGGCGCTGCGATCGCAGTTTAGTGTCGGATTAGATATTTTTGACGCGACCATCAACGAGACGGGAACGGATGGACGTTTTTTGCTTGGATCGGTCAATTTCAGTGGGTATTAGACCTATCGGGCGCTGTTTTGGTGACCAGGATTAGTACGCAACTGACGCCGGACTCACTGCTGTCTTTGGAGCGGATTGGCATTGGCGGAGCGAATACGGTGAGGGCTTTCGGGAGAATCTGCTGGTGGTTGACAATGCCGTCCTCGCTTCGGTGGAGGCACGCGTTCCCATAATTCCTAACTTAGAATTGACCCCTTTTGTGGAAATGGCTAGGGTTTGGAACAATGATGAACCCGATCCCGACCCTTCTTTGATTTGGAGTTTGGGGGTGGGACTGCGCTGGCGGCTGGGTTCCTCTTTGAGTTTGCGATTTGACTATGGTATTCCCTTCGTATCCGCCGAGACGCTGAGTAATTCTCTACAAGATGACGGCATTCATTTTTCTATAGAATACCGACCTTTTTAGGTTAGACCAGGCGATAAAAAAGATTTTAAATTAATTTTGTAGAGCTGGAATAACTTGTTGTCCGAACACCTCAATAAATTGTTCTTGCTTGCGATTCACATTGTGTAGTAATAGCTCGCTAAAGCCTAATTCCATATCTTGTTGCAGCCATTTGATATGTTGCAGTGGGTCGGCAGACACCCGAACGCCCCGGTCAATTTCCGCCGGTTTCACAACATTTCCAGCGGCATCAAATTGTTCTGGTGTGCGAATCTCGGTTAGTAGAATATTTTGGAAAATGTTGTTGCGCCACTGATCGTAGGCTCCCGCCCTTGCCTCTGCTTCTGTGCGATCGTAGGAAAGTTGCACCTTCAACAGCATCGGTTTTCCTTGACCGCCACCGCGATAGAAGGCTTCGACAACTTCTTGGAGTGCCTCTGGTGGACGAGAATGGTAATTAAACCATCGGCCCAACTGCCTAGCCATTCTGCGGTTCTTGCCGTCACTGCTGCTCCAATAATTTTAGGCTGATAGTCGGGGCGCGTGTACAATTTTGCCTCTTCAACGCTGACTAACCCATGATGCGTTACGGTTTCTCCTGCCCACAAAGCCCGCATGATTTCAACGCATTCTTTTAGGCGGGCATTGCGCTCGGATTTACAAGGCCAGTACGTTCCTGTAATATGCTCATTCATTACCTGGCCGCTGCCGACCGTTAACAAAAATCGATGGGGAAACATTTCCATGAGGGTTCCGGCTGCCTGAGCAATAATCGCTGGATGGTAGCGCTGGCCCGGCGCATTCACAATCCGAAATTCCAAGCTGGGCGCAGCCTGCATTGCGGCTCCCAACCACGACCAGGCAAAGCCGCTCTCTCCCTGGCGATCGCTCCAGGGAACAAAGTGATCTGAGGATAAAACTCGCGTAAATCCGGCCTGTTCTGCTTGACTTCACCAAATCCAGGAGCTT
>JAAUTE010000001.1 GCA_012031815.1 Chloroflexaceae bacterium | reverse complement strand
GATTGCCCTGCTGCTGGAAGTGGCGGGAAGCGATCGCTAAATCTTCCAGTGCGCCCCGTTCCCACCCCAGTTGATGGCGCAAAAACCCTCGACTGGCATAGGCTTCGCTCAAGTTGGGATTAATCGCCAAAGCTTGGGTGAAATCGGCGATCGCTTCCCGCAGCCCGCCCCCACGGGAATAGGCACAGGCGCGATTATAGTAAGCGCGATCGCTATTTTTTTGCCAAGCAATGGCCTGGGTAAAATCAGCAATGGCTGCCTCTATTTCTTCTTGCATCAAGTAACTCAAGCCCCGATCGAGATAAATCTCCCCTTGGCGATCGCCAGGAACGATTGCAGCCAAGGCCAGGGCCAGATCGTAATTTTGAATTGCCCTGTCGTAGTCGCCCAAAGCAAAATAGGCCAAGCCTTGATTGTAGTAAATCCGAAAATCTTGGGGGGGCGCGGGCGATCGCCCTTTGATAAGCTACTAGCGCTCGCTGATGATTGCCAAGACGATAGTGAGCCAACCCTAAATTTAAAAAAGCTTCGGGATTGTTAGGACTGTACTGCGTCGCTAAATAACAGTCAGCACTAGCCTCATCATTTTTATTTAAATACAGATGAATCGTGCAGCGATTGCTGTAGGCTGCCCCAAAGCGACTGTTAAGCTGGATCGCTTGAGTGAACGCCTCCAAGGCCTGAGGATAATTCTCCTGGCTCACACTTTCAACACCAGCACGAAACCAATCCAAGGCGCTGGCTGTGTCTGCGATCGCAATTTTGCTGTGCTAGAACTGACTAGCAATCCCAACAGTAAGCCTAAGAAAAGCTGTAGCCAACGGTTCATCTTGTTTGGGGGAACTCAACACCAAATTGCTTTCTTGCATGATGAAAGTTCACCCCCCCCATTGTCAAAAGACAAACTGTCGTAATCATGGCCCCAGCTTCCTAAGTCTGGCTCAATGTCCCCCCAAGGATTCATAGGAGCGGCCCCGCCACTGGGTCGGAGTCCTTGCCGCCGACAGAAAAATCCGCAGTACCGCCAGGGGATCGGCCAGGGGCGACAGCCAAAACAGCCAAAAAGCCCGCCCCCCTCGTTGGCGATCGTAGGCAGGCAGGATCGCCAACAGCAGTGCCCAGCGAATTACCATCAAGAAGAGATTTAATCCCAACGCCAGCCGCAGGGTCAAGAAATCATAGCCCAACGCCAGCCAAACCCCTAAAACCAGGGATAACAACAGCGGCAATCCCTGAACGCTGGCCAAAAGCCACAAATCCATCCCCAACTGCCCTGGAGCAGCAGCATCCTTCAGGTCTAAAGAGCGTCCCCATTCCTGCCAGGTTTCCAGCGCCCCTTCATACATCCGCACCTTCAGCAACCGAGAACCATCTAGAAAGCCCACCTTAAAGCCTCTTTTAGCAATATTACGGGCCAGGGTTACATCATCGCAGAAAGAACGAGCGGCACTGGCGTAGCCATCCACTTGCTCCAGCACCGAGCGGCGGCACAAAAAACATTGTCCATTGGCCATGACCCGCTCCGGTACCTGGGCGGACAGGCCCGCTGCCTCAAACCGATAGAGCAAGGTCATCAGTAAAGCCGGTTGCAGCCACCATTCCCCCGGAGCATACAGAATAAATTGCGGCGCGAGGGAAATCAAATCGTAGTCCCCCCCTTCCGCCGCTGCTAGCAAGGCCGTCACCAATCCCGGCTGAGGTTCGGTATCGGCATCAATTCCCAAAAACCACTGGCTTTTCTGGGCAGTGTGGCGAAAGCCGTAATCCAGGGCCCAAGGCCGCCCCACCCAGCCGGCCGGTAGGGGGGTATCGGTCAGCAACCGAATGCGGGGGTCTCGCTGTCCAGCAGTTTTAACCTTCTCCCGCGTGCCGTCCTGGGAATGACTGTCTACGATCGCAATTTCCCGCACCTCGTAGCTCTGACGGCTCAACCCCGCCAAACAGGGCCCGATGCGATGGACTTCATTGAGCGTCGGGACTACCACACTCACGGCACCCAAGTGAGCGGGCGTGGGAGCTTTGGGCGCGAGGGGCTTGGCCCGTGCGGGGCCTCGCAGCAAGCGAGCCAGTAAAATTAGGGCCGCAGTTCCCTGAAAACTCAACAGCCCCAAGCAAACTGCCCCCAAAACCACTGCGATCGCCGAAGAATTCACTTGCGGACGGCTCCCAACAGGGGAACGGACAAAGACCAAGGCGGCTTACCCACCAGCTCCACCGACAGCGAATCCTCCTTGCCCAGGGGAGCAAGCTGAGACAGGCCAAACAAAATCAACATCGGTGCAATGCCCAGCCCTAAGCCCAGCAACACGGGGATATAAAAACCACTGCCCAAGCTCATAACGGCCGCAAAGGCAAAATTGCTTAAATAAACGACCAGGGGAAACACCAGTTGATTTTGGGGCAGCACCAGCGGTCGAGCCTGCCACAGCCCAGTGGCGATCGCCATAAACAAAGCCCCGGTACCGAACCAACCAGCAAAATTCTGGTAAGGCATCCCAAAAAAAGCCCCTGGCTGCTCCCATTCCCAAAAAGGCACGCTCGCTTGACTCATGGCCGGATCGAGGACAAAATCCCAGCAGGTCAACATCAGTGCTCCCAAGACGATCGCCCCCGTCAGTCGCGCCCAGTTAGGCAATCCGAGGCCCATTAGACCAGCCCGTGCAATGAGATAGGCACAAAATCCCAGATAAAACCACGACAGGGGGATAGTGAAAGGCACTAACCCCGCAATCTTGTAGCCCAAACCGCTTAAGTAATGGTAATGACCAAAGGGAAACCCCGTACTAGTTCCCAGCAGTTCGCTGCCCAGGGACAGCACAATTGACGGAATCATAAAAGACAGCCAGTGCCAAACGCCGAGGGTTCGGTAAGCGTAGATCGCGACCGCCACCATGCCCAAAACCATATAAACTGCACCGCCTCCAGCCATTGACCAGCTAAACGCCTTCAAACCGATCGCCGGTAACCGTGCAATAAATTCCGGGTGCGGGATGACCCACAATAGTCCTGCCAAGCCAAACACCATTGACAACAAGTGACCGAGCAGACAAAAACGCTCAGCAGCAACGTAATACTTCATTAATTCCAGAACCTCCTCAGCAGGTCAGTGACGGTTAGAGCGACTGCTCGCAACCGATCGCAAGCCACAAGCCGCCCAAACTATGGTAGGTCAAAACCTCGCCTCAGCCCGCAGCCCCGCGATCGCGCGATTAGATTTGCTGGTTATCAGTTTACAAATGTTTATAAAAAATTGTTAGGCCGCCGCCAAAATTCCCCATCCCTTGCCAATTCAACCGAGACAGCAGTACATTTGTCCCGGGGCTGCCATTGCTTAACGCGGCGATCGCCCTTAGCCAAAGCACAATCCCTCCCGCCAGGACAAGTTTCCGACATATTTCGTAACCTAGAACCAGTCCAGGGCGGGTACTTCCCCATCGCCACCCCCGGAAATCCCAAAGGACACATCGCTTAACAATATGTAACAAAAAAATCAGAATCGCATTGTATAAAAGTTACTTGAGAGGAGCAGTTGACAAGCAAACGCCTGACGCAATGCTGTTTGGCCTTCACCAGAAGGTTTCTCATAAAAATCAACTTTTCTCATCTTTCTTAAAAGTTCTAGTCGCCCGCTCAAGGCAAACTGAGAACGATAGAAGGAGTTTAATGGCGGCTTGTCCGGCGCTCCTGAGGTTACCAGATAACCATACTGAAACCGACGGGAAGCCGATCCTCTCAACCTAGAACCTCCAAAGCAACACCGTTCATCTCGAAAATTTAGGAGTACAACAATGTTTGACGCTTTTACTCGCGTTGTATCTCAAGCTGACAACCGAGGCGAGTTTCTGAGCACCGAACAGCTCGACGCTCTCACCGAAATGGTCAAAGCTGGCAACAAGCGTCTCGACGCTGTTAACCGCGTTACCTCCAATGCGTCCACCATCGTTACCGATGCTGCACGCTCCCTCTTTGGCGAGCAACCCCAGCTGATCCAGCCGGGCGGCAATGCTTACACCAACCGTCGCAACGCTGCTTGCTTGCGGGACATGGAAATCATCCTGCGCTACATCACCTACGCTCTCATGGCTGGCGACGCTAGCGTTCTCGAAGACCGCTGCTTGAACGGACTGCGCGAGACCTACCAAGCCCTAGGCGTTCCTGGTGCTTCTACCGCTCGTGGCATTGAGCTGATGAAGGAAGCTGCAGTCAAGATCGCTAACGACCCCAACGGCATCACCCAAGGCGATTGCAGCCAACTGATGTCTGAATTGGCTAGCTACTTCGATCGCGCTGCTGCCTCTGTTGCTTAATTGCGACACCAGCAGTCATTTATTGAGTGCTGCCTAGCGTTGCAGCCTTAGTTTTTGTCAACATTCAGCGAAATCAATCGAGAGAAGGTAAACCATGAAGACTCCTATTACTGAAGCCATCGGAACTGCCGACAGCCAAGGTCGTTTCCTGAGCAACACCGAACTACAAGCGGTTAATGGTCGTTTCGACCGCGCTACCGCCAGCATGGAAGCGGCTCGCGCCCTGACCCAGAAAGCCCAAGACTTGGTTAACGGCGCTACCCAAGCCGTTTACAACAAGTTCCCCTACACCCAGCAAATGCAAGGGCCCCAGTACGCTTACGACCAGCGCGGCAAAGACAAGTGCTCCCGCGACGTTGGTCACTACCTCCGCATGGTTACCTACTGCCTGGTAGCTGGCGGCACTGGCCCCATGGACGAGTACCTGGTTGCTGGTTTGGATGAAATCAACCGCGCTTATGACCTGTCTCCTAGCTGGTACGTTGAAGCCCTCAAGTACATCAAAGCTAACCACGGTCTCGGCGGTCAAGCTGCTAACGAAGCCAACACCTACCTTGACTACGCAATCAACGCCCTCAGCTAGTCTGTAGCGGTGTCGTGCCCGGAAAAATTCAGCGAGTGTTGGCCCCCACCGGGAAGGCTAGCAGTTGCTAATTGTTCCGGGCACTGTTTTTTATAAAGTCCATAACAAATCCCAACAATTAGGAATTTCGCTTAGGAGATTGGACAAATGAGTGCTTTATTAGTGGCATCGACGCTGGCGGCGTCTGGCCGGTTGGGCTTGGATGCTTTTGACGGTACCAAAGTTGAATTGCGCCCGGACTGGACGGAAAGCGACCTGCAAGCGGTGATTCGTGCGGCTTACCGTCAAGTTTTAGGCAATGATTACATCATGAATTCTGAGCGCCTGGTGTCGGCAGAATCCCTGCTGCGCCAAGGGAACATTACGGTTCGCGACTTCGTGCGGGCCCTGGCTAAATCCGAACTTTACAAGAACAAGTTTTTCTACCCCAACAACAATCAGCGTTTTGTTGAGCTGAATTTCAAACATTTGTTGGGCCGCCCGCCCTACGATGAAACCGAGTGGGCCGAGCACACCAACCGCGTAGAAGACGAAGGTTACGACGCTGAGATCGACTCTTACTTTGAGAGTCAGGAGTACGAACTCAAGTTTGGCGATTACATCGTTCCCTACTTCACGGGGTTTAATGTGGGCGTGGGATCAAGAACCGTTGGCTTTAGCCGTATGTTCCAGCTCTATCGGGGTTATGCTAATAACGATCGCGGTCAGATGGGTTCCAAAAATGGCCGTCTCACCCGCGATCTCGTCAAGAACCAGGCGTCTAAAATCCTCGAACCGACTGGGGTTAGCAAAACCAAGATGAAACTCGAAACACCGAAGACCTCCTACGGCGAAGTCGGCAAAGACCAAGACCGGATTTACCGCGTGGAAATCTCTGGCTTGGTTGGCAATACGATTCGCAACTCTAACGTGCGTCGCAGCACCAAAGCCATCCTCGTTCCCTACGGTCAGTTGTCTAACCGCTTGCAGCAACTGGTGCGTCAGGGTGTCAAAATTGTCAGCGTCCGCCCGGCGTAGGCAATAATGCTGGGGGCGCAGCCGCGCTCTCAGTTGGTTACAAGCGCTTTTAGACTAGGTACTTACCAGGAGCGATCGCATGTTTGGACAAACGACCAGGGGCGCAGATAATCTCAGCGATGCTGGGACTCGCATGTACCGCATTGAAGTTGAAGGGATGGGGCAAAACACCAACCCCGATCGCCTTAGCTACCGCATCCGCAGCACCGGGAAGACCTATCTCTCGGTTCCTTACAATCGCCTGAGCGAGCAGATGCAGCGCATCCTGCGCATGGGTGGCCGGGTCGTTAGCATTGCGCCCCTAACGCTGGAAGGAGACAGCCAAGCCAAAAAAGAGGCAACGGCAGTCAACCAACCGGCCAAAGTGAAGCAAGGCTAGGGTTAAATTCACGACGATGACAGAGCAGGGGGGAGCCGTCGAAGGCAGGGCTTTAACGGTGGAAACCGCGATCGCCAACTTGGAGCAAACCGAGGATTTGGGGTTGCGCTATTATGCGGCCTGGTGGCTGGGCAAATTTCGCGTCCAGGACGAGGCGGCGGTGAGGGCGTTAGTGGCGGCACTGAGCGATGAAGCCGATCGGTCTCCTGACGGCGGCTATCCTCTGCGACGGAACGCGGCGAGAGCCTTGGGAAAATTGGGCAATTTACGGGCCATAGAACCATTGATTGCGGCCTTAGGCTGTTCAGACCATTATGTTCGGGAAGCGGCGGCCCAAGCCTTGGAATTGTTGGGTGATCGCCGAAGTATTGAACCCTTGCACCAATTGTTGGCCGGGGGGGTGACGGCGGCTGTATCCGTCCCCGGTAAGCCCCATTTGGTGCAGCCCTATGAAGCGATTATTGAAGCCTTGGGAACCCTGGGCGCGACCGAGGCAATTTCCGAAATTGAGCCGTTTTTAGAGCATCCGGTGGCGAGAGTGCAATTGGCCGCAGCTCGTGCCCTCTATCAACTGACGGAAAACCCCCTCTATGGCGATCGCCTAGTGCAGGGGTTGCAGGCGGACAAAATACCCTTGCGGCGCTCAGCTTTGTTGGATTTGAGCCAGTCAGGATATGTAGCGGCGGCGGAACCTATCGCCAACACCCAAGCCGAAAACAGCATGAAACTGATTGCCCTTAAGGGGCTTCTAGAATACCAGTTGGCGAAAGAGGGAGCATTGTCCAATGAAAGCCGCAAAATTATGGAATTGATGGACAAGCTACTCTAAAACAGGCAATCAAACCAAGGCAATAATTTTTTTGAGGGCGGCGCGGGCGTGCCATTGAACCGCAAGGTCTGGATCGCTACTTAACTGTTCCAGGAAGGCGATCGCCGTCGTTCCTCCCAGTTGGCCCCAGGCCGTAGCAATTTCCTGGCGCAGGCGGGCAGAGGTGTCGGCTGCCCTTGGGAAAAAATCTCCCAGAATTTCCGCTGCTTGCTGTTTGAGAGCGGGCGAGGCTTGACGGCCCAGCACGGCAATAATCTCCTGGGCGATGGCCGGCTGACTTTCCAAAAGCAGTTGTCCCAGATAGGCGAGGGATTGGGGAGTTTCAATCCAGCCCAAGGCTTGCACGATTGCCGCCTGCAAACGCTCTGGGGCAGAGGCAAAGGCGGAAAATAAGGCTTCGGCTGCGCGATCGCCCCCTAAACGACCCAGGGAGACAGCCGCTTGCTGGCAAATTTCCAGTTGAATATCGTGCAGTCGGGGTTGGAGGGCCTGGACTAAATTCCAGTCTGCAAGGAGGTCGCGCCGCCGCCCCAAGGCGATGACTGCCTCACGGCGCGGGGCCGCAGCCAGATCGTTCAGGGCTGACAATAGCATGGGCGGAATTCGGCAATCGCGAAAACTTCCCAAGGCCGCGATCGCCGTGGCTCTGATAGTGGGGGACGGATCGGCAATCACCCCCAAGAGCGGCTCGATCACGTCAGGATGACAGAGACACCCTAAGACCTGCACCGCCAGCGATCGCCGCGATTCCTCAGCCAGTACCAGCACCAGCACCGGAATGGAGGCCGGGCCGATGCGAGCGAGGGATTGGGCCGCCATTTCGGCCAGCTCCTCATCTTCGTCTTTCAGGAGGGCAGCTAGGGCAAGAATTGCGTCAGGATCGTCAAATTCGCTCAGAATCCGGGCGGCAAACCAGCGGGTTTCCCAGGTAGCTTCGGGATCGGTGATCGCCGCCGCGACGGGAGCAATGGCCTGCGTACCCAGTCTTGCGAGCAGCTTTGCCGCTTCCCAACACTGGGCAAAATCCCCGGCTCGTAGAACTTGTAGCGCAATGGCTAACACTGACTCAGACAGGGCAGGCCAGTCGTCTCTGGAACTCTCAGCGAGCAGGGACTGTAGCGCCTGAATCGCCAGAGACCACTGTTGTTGCTGAGCGGCGGCGATCGCAGGTACTAATCCAGCGATCGCCGCTGCCGACGGAATCGAAAAATTGGCTATGTTTGCATCCACAAACGGTCTTGCCTTGGGGGTTTCTTAAGCAAACGGCAGTCTCGCTCCGACTCTACTCCAATTGTGAAAAGAAAGATCGTTTCCTGGCAAGGGCAGCATGCAGGAAGCGCATTCGGTGGATGTATCAAGTTTGTTGGAGCAAGGGGAGACAAGCTTAATCCTAGCGGCGTCCGATCTCCAGCCCAGAAATATCCAAACGGCCAAAATGTAGGCTCAAGGCAATTTGTAGGTTTTCTAAGGCTTTGATCAACCAGGGAACGCCTTCATGGGAAAAAGATTCGTAGTGACTGAAGAGAATCGCTAGGCGTTTTTCTAAGTAGGGACAAATTTTACTGCACAATAAAGTGATTTTCAGGAGCAACGTAATTGTATTAGTTGCCCCCAGGTTCGTAATCAGATCGGCAAAAACATAGTGTTCCAAACGGCTGGAGCTTTCGACAACTAAAAAATTAAGTAATTGGCTAGAAGTTCGCACCAGCAGGAACTCGTCCGGTCGCAGCCCATCGCACTGGGGCAAAATCTCGTGAATTTTATGGTAAAGCTTTTGATTAAACTGATGCTGACCGTAAGCGGGATCGATAGAAGTAATTAAATATCGATAAAGATCGTCTTTAAACTCCCGATAAGAAGATGCCTGCAAGCCATGGGAAATAAAACGCTGGGAGAGATCGCGACAGGTGTATCCTTGCTCGATGGGGCCGGTAAATTTGGCCAGGGCCCGCTCAAGTTCGCGATCGCTAAGTAGGGTGGGATTGACCACCGGCTGAATAATTCTCGAGCTTTGCCACTGGGCGGTGGACTGACCGTAGGTTTGTCGAGTTTTATAGGTAAGATAGCGAGAAATGTCAACTTCAAAGCGGCGCTGGATACGTTTTTTGACGTACTTGACCGTTTGCAAATGTTCAAAGCTCGTATCTTCGCAGAGGAGGCAATGTTCGTAGAGGTAGGGATAGCGATTGATTAAGTTACCGATGCTCGTCGGCGAGTCTCTCCCGACAACCCGCGCGAGGCGCTGCAACTTCAAAAACTGATCGCTCTCAATAAACCCGATCATGAGCTGCCGCAGCCGGGAAGAATTGCGATCGAGATGATTGCGAATGCTACTTAGTTCTTCAAACAGATCGATTAGTTTGGGAACGGCGGGCTGATAGTGAGGATACATCTGCCAGTGATTGACTAAAATATGGCAGCAGCGGTTGAGAATATATTTAAACTCTTCCTCGGCCTGGGGCGCACTGACCAAGTTGCGAAGGGACTCAAAAACCGATTCGTTAGCGTAGTATTTACCCTTGATAAACAACGTCTGAAAGTCATCCAAAACGCGCTCCGGTGGAAATCGCTGGACGAGATCGCGCAGATGATCGTATAGAGTTTCCTCATCCTGGCTGGCTGGACGGAAGTAACGATTGTTTTGAGCTTGGGTCGCTGCGGTCACTGTCTTTAAAGCATCCCTAGGGGTAAGGTGGTTCAGAAGGCCAGACCTCTCACATATACTAAGACATTCCCTCTGAGAACGGCTCCGCCGATTCACCTAAAGTCATCCTAACATTCCTGCCGATTTTTCCGATTCTAACCCTTGATTTCCGCAATGCTCCCCTATGACTTTACCATTCTCCCTGGCTTTACTGAGTAAAATTCTCGGACTTCCTGCTCCCACTACGGAGGCAGAACTGTCCTCTTTTCCTAACTTGAGTACGGATACGCGCACGCTACAGGCAGGGGATATTTTTGTGGCGTTGCGGGGAGAAACCTTTGATGGCCATGATTTTCTGGAGGCGGCAGCCAGGTCTGGGGCGATCGCGGCCATCATTGCCCAGGATTATGCGGGAACTTGTCCGGAGATGGTGCTGCTGCGGGTGGCCGACCCTTTAGGGGCTTACCAGCAGCTTGCTCAGTGGTGGCGCGATCGCTTTGAGATTCCGGCGATCGCAGTTACGGGATCGGTGGGAAAAACCACGACCAAGGAGCTGATCGCTGCGGTGTTACAAACCCAAGGCTCGGTGCTGAAAACCCAAGCCAACTACAACAATGAAATTGGCGTTCCCAAGACGTTGCTGGGATTGAGAGAATATCATGATTATGCCGTCATCGAAATGGCTATGCGGGCTAGGGGAGAAATTGCCCTGCTCTCTCAGATTGCCCGGCCAACCATTGGGGTCATTACCAATGTGGGTACGGCCCATATTGGCCGGCTGGGGTCGCGGGAGGCGATCGCGGCGGCTAAATGCGAATTATTAGCAGAAATGCCCAAAAGCAGCATAGCCGTCTTGAATGGGGACGATCCGCTGTTGTTAGCGACGGCGAAGCAGGTGTGGTCGGGGGAGGTGCTAACCTATGGGCTGGAAGGCGGCGACCTCCAGGGAGAAATCCAGGATACAGGGTATTTAAGACTATGCGGTCAGCGTTTACCGCTCCCTTTGCCGGGTCGCCACAATGCCTTGAATTACCTGGCAGCGCTGGCGGTGGCTAAGTGTTTGGGCATTGATTGGTCGGGATTGATGGAGGGCGTGGTCGTGAATTTACCGAAAGGGCGATCGCAGCGGTATGTGTTGTCAGGAGATGTAGTTATTTTGGATGAAACTTATAATGCGGGTTTGGAGTCCATGCTGGCGGCGCTGGACTTGCTGAAGGAGACCCCTGGAGAACGGCACATTGCGGTGTTGGGAACGATGAAGGAATTGGGGGAGCAGGCTGAGGTGCTGCACCGACAGGTGGGAAACAAGGCCAAAGCCTTGCAACTGGATTATTTGCTGGTTTTGGTGGATGAGCGGGCGGCTGAGGGGATTTTGGCGGGGGCAGCAGGAATGGAGCGCTCAGGCTTTAGCGATCGCGACTCTCTGGTTAAATATCTGCTCACTCTGGTCAAAACAGGCGATCGCATCCTGTTTAAAGCGTCTAATTCAGTAGGGCTACATTGGGTCGTCGAGCAGTTTCGAGCCGCTTGGGAGCAGCCGGGGAGTTAAGCCGCAATCACCATGACCTGAACGGGGGAACCAGCCGGAATTGGCCCCTGACCAGCCGGAACCACCGCTAATCCTGTGGTCTGAGCTAAGTTGACCATATTCCCGGAACTGTGGCTGCCTGGGGCTAAATTAAACTCATAGTTGCCCGCAACAAGCTGTAATTGTCCCCAGAGATAGACTTCGCGATCGCCGCTGCCCCGCAGAAGATCATTGGTTTTGGCGATCGCAAATTTAGGCGACCAGTTGCCTGCTAGCCCAGAGAGCTTAGCCAGAGCGGGAGCGACAAAACGCCAGCAGCTCACCAACGCCGATACGGGATTGCCGGGAATGCCAAAATACAGGCAACCATTGCCAAAGGTCGCAACGCTCAGAGGTTTGCCGGGACGAATCGCCACGCTGCTCAGGTGAATCTGGCCGCCCAATTCACTCAAAACTGACTCGACGTAATCGTAATCGCCCACGGAAACGCCTCCCGTCGATAGCACCAGATCCGCTGATTGAATCGCTTCAGAAATCGTAGATTTCAAGGCTTCTGGGCGATCGGGCACGATTCCTAGCTTAAGCGGCATGGCCCCCCGCTCCGCCACGAAGGCGGCCAGGGCGTATTGATTAGAATCGACAATTTGGCCGGGCTGCAACGGTTGCTCCGGCGGCACTAATTCGTCGCCCGTGGAAAAAATCGCCACGCGGGGCCGGCGATAAACCGTGAGTTGGTGGCATTGGGCCGCCGCTAAAACGGCAAGATCTGGAGCTTGAAGTCTGATTCCCGCAGCTAATAACGGATTTCCTCTTTGATAAAACGAGCCGCGCCGCCGCACGTAGTCTCCCCCCTGGGGAACCGCTAAAATCCTGACGCGATCGCCTTCTCTGTGGGTATTTTCTTGAATGACAATGGTATCCGCACCGGGGGGCAACATGGCTCCGGTAAAAATACGGGCGCACTGTCCCGGACGCAGGGTTTGCTGAGGGGGATTGCCAGCGGGAATGGTTTCGCCAATGTCCAGAGTGACCGGGCAGGATTGGACATCTTGGTAGCGAACGGCATAGCCATCCATGGCAGAATTGTCCCAGTGGGGAAAATCCAGAGAACTAGCCGCAGAACAGGCTAAAATTCGTCCCAGAGCTTCGTGCAATCCCACTTCTTGCCCGTCTTGCTGGGGATTTAACGGTCGAACCAGCTTTAAAATCAAGGATTCTGCTTGGCTAGGAGGCAACATAGTAGATTTTTGCATAAATTACTGGATTTTCTCGCCATTGGAGTGCTTTTACTCATCGTCCTCGCGATCGCGATTATCCTCGGTGACGGCTGGGCGAAACTGGGAAACCAGGACTTTATCGATACGCATTCCGTCCATATCCACCACTTCAAAGCGCAGATTTTCCCACTCAAAATGCTCTCCAGACGTGGGAATTTTCCCCAACATGGCAATCACTAACCCAGCCAGGGTTTGATAGTGAGCTTCCCGTTCCATCGGCAAACTATCTTTAGCAAAAAGCTCCCGTAACTCGTCAGCAGAAACCATGCCATCCAGTAGCCAGGAGCCATCTTCCCGTTGAATAATCCGTGGTTCTTCTCGATCCCCGTCAGAGGGTAGCTCACCCACAATCGCCTCCATTAAATCCCCAATGGTCACCAATCCTTCGATGCCGCCAAATTCATCAGTGACCAGCGCAATATAAATTCCCGTTTCTTTAAAGGTTTCCAGCACCCGCAGGGCCGAGGTATTTTCATAAACGTAAAGAGGCGTTTGTAAACCCCCTTGCAGATCCATAGGTTCTCCATTGAAAATTGCATTTAATAAAGTTTTTACGGGCAAAATTCCCAAGCAATTATCCAGATCGCCGCGACAGACCGGAAAACGCCCGTGATTGTACGCCAAAATCTCCCGCTGGGTTTCCTCCAGGGGCGCTTCAATATCTAACCAGGCGATCGCCGTTCGGGGGGTCATTAAACTCCTGACCGGGCGATCGTCCAAACGGAAGACCCGCTGAAGAATATTGTGTTCCGTTTCCTCAAAAACTCCCGCCTGCACCCCCTGGCGAATCAAAGCTCTAATTTCTTCTTCCGCAATGGGGGCTTCTTGAAACGAGCGAATTCCCAACAGCCGCAGCAGCCCATCCGTAGAGGCACTTAGGAGATAAACCAGGGGCGCAACCAGCTTGGAGAGTTGGCGCATGGGCCCCGCTACCCGGCGAGCGATGCCTTCAGGATTATTCAGGGCCAGGCGTTTCGGCACCAGCTCCCCAATGACCAAGGACAGATAAGTAATTCCACTGACCACGACCACAAACGCCACCGCCTCGCTGTAGTTGGCCAAGCCCGGAACCAGGGCGATCGCCTTTTCTAAACGCTGAGATAGGGTTGCGCCCCCCAAAGCACCACTGAGAATGCCGATGAGGGTAATGCCAATCTGCACCGTAGATAAAAAATTGCTCGGAGATTTGGCTAATTTCAGCGCCAGTAGCGCTTGGCGATCGCCGTTGTGAGCAAGCTGTTCCAGGCGAATCTTGCGGGCTGAAACCACAGCGATTTCCGACCCCGAGAAAACGCCATTAATTACCATTAAAATGAGAATAAAGAATATTTTCAGGGCAATCGCCGTCATATTTTAGAGGGGTTAGGACAATTTCCCCAAAAACTATACATAAGCCACTACAACGCCTGATAACGCTCACAAAGGCTGCATCAATTTAGGGAAATTAAACAGATTAATTATATCTTGGTTTTCCGTTGCCTACCTTAACTACTGGTAGTATCCCTGGTCTTAATTAACGCCCCAATCAGCAGACTTTGAGCTTTTTGTCCCCACAGGCGATCGCGCTCTTGCAGAAGAGGCGTGGTTCGTTTTCAGAGTTATCTGAGGGGATTTTTAGGCTACGATTTGAGACAGTGCTTGGACAATTGGTCTTAAGGAGGAAGACGAGACCATACTCCTAGTCGATTCAGTTATCTTTGCTTGATGGTTAAGCCGGCCCTAAATCTTTGTCCACACCGACAATTTTATTTAGACTTGCCGGTTTCTTCCTTGCCTCTCCCCCGCTCTCGCTGCTGCCATGCCATCTCCTGCCTTCCCAGAGCCAGCTAAGATTCTTGTCGTAGACGACCGCGCCAGTAATTTGAATTTGTTGCTGAATTTGCTGGCTAAGCAAGGTTATGAAATCCGCTGCGCCCCAGATGGCGGACTTGCCCTTTCTAGCGTGCCTCGCTTTCAGCCGGATCTGATTCTGCTAGATATTATGATGCCCGACATGGACGGCTATCAGGTTTGCGAGCAACTCAAGGCCAATGAGCAGACGCGCTATATTCCCATTATTTTTCTCAGTGCTATCCACGAAGCCTTTGATAAAGTTAAGGCCTTTAAGGTGGGGGGAGCTGACTATATCACCAAACCCTTTCACACAGAAGAAGTGCTAGCCCGCATTGAGCATCAGCTTAAGTTGCAGCACTTGCAAAATCAACTGCGCCGGAAAATTCAGGAGCGCGACCTAGCGGAGCAAGCCCTCTTTCGGGAAAAGGAGTTGGCGGAAATTACGCTGCAATCCATCGGGGATGGGGTAATTGCCACGGACGCGGACGGTTGTATTACTAACTTGAATCTCGCGGCAGAGGAATTGCTGGGTTGGCGGCTGGGGGAAGTAAACGGGCGGACGGTCAACGAGATCGTTCATTTTATTGACGAAATTGCTCGTACTCCCCTAGCCAATCCCCTTGAGCTGGCCCTTCGGGAAGGACGCATTACCAGTTTGGGCGATCGCGCCTTACTATTGGCCCGCAACGGTCAAGAATATGCCGTTGACGACTCGGCAGCTCCCATTCGCGATCGCCAGGGGGAAATTGTGGGAGCGGTAATGGTGTTTTATGATGTTACGGCTGCCCGTCAAATTTCCCGGCAGCTCTCCTGGGAAGCCAGCCACGATCCCCTCACAGGGGCCCTAAACCGGCGAGCCTTTGAGCAGCAGTTGCGGGATGCCATCTCAAGCGCTAGAAACGGCGAGGTGCAGCATGTCATTAGCTATTTGGATTTAGATCGCTTCAAAGTTGTCAATGATACCTGCGGACACCTTGCTGGAGACGAGTTATTGCGGCAGGTGGTGGCCCGCTGGCAGGGACGGATTCGCCTGAGCGATAGTTTAGCCCGGTTAGGTGGCGATGAATTTGCCGTATTGCTCCACGGCTGTCCTCTGGAGAAAGCCTACGAAATTGCGCGACTGCTCCAGGAACTCCTGCGGGAATGTCCTTTTACCTGGGGGAGTAACATCTTTGAGATCGGCGTCAGTATTGGACTGGTCGCCATTGAGGGTCAAACCTTAGATGCGGCAAGCCTCCTTGCCACCGCCGATCGCGCTTGCTACACTGCCAAACGCCAGGGCGGCGATCGCATCTGTGTTATTCGCGATGGTCTGGAGCTGACTAAGTGTACCCCCGCGTTAGAATTGCCCGAATTGACTTGCAACCCTACCAGCAGCCCCTCCTGTCCCTCCAAGCCCCGGCAGCGGAACCCTTAAGCGAGCTGGTATTTCGGCTCAGGGATGGGGAAGCGTGGCGTGAGCGATCGGTGAATGAAACCGGCCGGTGGCTGCCCCCTCTACAAATGGGAATCGCTCAAATCTTGTCAGCTTATCAGGGACAAGTTACCTCACGATTGGGATTTTATCTAAGGTTTCTCAATGACGATAGCCCCTTCCCAGGAAAGTTTTACCAGGACTTGCTGGCCCAACCCCAGCTTGCCGCTCAGCTCTATTTTCTGATTGATGAAGTTACGGCCCTGGCCCAACAGTCTCATCTAGCCCAGTTAGTCTCAGTGCTGAAGCCCTTGGGATGCCGATTTGCCATCGAAATCAGCACTAATAGCTTACAAAACTGTATTCTTCTCCAGCGCCTGTCCGTAGATTACCTAAAAATCACGGCCACTCTCATAAGACCAATTCTGGAGGATCTGGTCGCCCGCGCGGTGGTAGCCGGCATAATTCGGAGCGCCCAGGTGCTGGGAGTCGAAACCATTGCCGCTGGGGTGGATAGCCAAGACCTCTTGGTGCAGGTGCGCCACCTGGGAGCCGACTACGCCCAAGGTGCGATCGCGCCCCTAACTCCCCTAACGCGCCAGATTTAAAAGCGTTGACCCGGAAAAAACAGCAAAGGGGCTGGCAAATTAATGTCCCCGCTGGCGATCGCGCCAGCGAGAGCCAATAATCGGCAGTCGGGCGAATTGCAGGCGGCTAGGCAGCTCTGGCTCCTGGGTTTGAACCAGTTGCTCCGGCCCTCGGCGGCGCTTAAGCCAGCGATCGACAGAAATTTGGTTGTAACCCAAGCCTGCTAGCAGAATAAACAGAACCAGATTGTAGATAAGCTGGCTGCTAGCGATATCCCATTCTTGCAGCAAAGTCACGCCGTACATCAGCACAAACATTAAACAAAAACAGGCAATTAAAGCGGCTCTTGTGAACCAGCCCAGGGTAATTAACAGTCCGACCACTAACTCTACTGGCGGCACTAAAGCAGCATTAATCGTTACCAAAATCTCAGGAACATAGGTTCCTTGAAATCGCTCCACCATTGCCTGAATAAAGTTAGGAATGGAATCAATGCGCGTAAAACCATGATTGTAATAATTAATGCCTACAATTATCCGTAAAAACGTATAGGCCAGCACAATATCCAGGGATCTCAGTCCTACCGAAGATTTTCCATCCCGCATCTGCTTTTCTCCGCAAAGTTCCTCCTCCAGTTTAATCACGGCGATCGCCAAATTGCCCTACGTTAATTTTCTGATTTTTTAAAATTTGACAAAGGAATCAGCAAAGCTAACAGGCCCGATTAAATTGCAAAAAAGCACCGTTCTCCGCGAGAAAACGATGCCTTTTAGTTTAGCCGCTCAGTACGGATCGGGGCTGACATCGCCCAAAACCAGTCTGAGTTAGAGGCACTTGGTCACCGCAGCTGGACAGGCTTCTATTTCAAGAAATTTCGCAGCCCTTCACGAATTTCGCCCTCCACAGAATTAGCCTTAGCGCTTTCCGGCGTGACCATTTTATCCATGTCCGCTTTCCCCTGCACAGCATTGAGACCGCCTTCGGCATCTCTTTTCATTTGCTGCTCGGAACGAGGATTAGAGTCGGCAACGCCTTCGGTTTTGCGAACAATATCGCTCAGCACCGTTTCCCCTTCTTGCGGATTACTAGGATAGCTTTTTACGGCAGCAGCCGGCAGAATTTGCGAGAATACCAACAAAACAGCCAGGCAAACCATTACAACAACCCGGGTTAAGCGGGGGAGGATTTTAAAGGCAGCGGTTTTCATAAAATTTTTCCTTTCAAGATTTATCTCTCTATCCATAGCTATCAAATTCAGCCAGGGCTTAAATCTATCTAAATGCCGAATTTCAATGAATTATCCGTCTTTAGAAGGATCGAATGCTTCGGGTAATTTCCAACCGGCTTTCCCTGCCATTTCACCCCTTGCTTCCGGCAAATGTAAGGTTGTATCCTTGGCGCAGTGGCGGCAGCCATTATTCCTCAGTATTTCTCGGATTCTGGATATTTAGCGCAGAAAACCAGGGACTTTGGGCAATTAAACCTTGACGGAGCCTGAGAGGTTTGATAAGGTCAATTTAATTTCCCCGCTCTCTCTTGAAATTCCAGTAAGATGGCAATGTTCCAGCGACAAAATCTCGGTCAACTCCTTGGCGGGACTGGCTCTCTACTTAAGCAATTACCCTGGTATTTCCCTGCGACCCTTTCCGAGCAGCCGCACATTTTTGTGGTGGGTGCGCCTAGAAGTGGCACGACGCTGGTGAAATTGATTCTCAACGTTCATCCCAATCTCAGCGGGCCGGGTTACGAAACGGGATTTTTCATGTTTAAGCACCTTAGTAATCTACTTTTAGGTAAAAATGACCCTAGTCGCCAAAAATTGCAGACAAACACGCCAGATATCGTGCAAGCCTTCGATCGCTTTAGCCAACAGCGACTGAAGGAAACGGGCGGCCAGCGTTTTATTGAAAAAACGCCGCCCCACGTCCTGCGCCTGCCATTTTTGCTCAAACATTTCCCCAAGGCTCAATTCATTAATGTATTTCGCGATGGTCGCGACTGCTATTGCTCCGCTCGCCACCATGCTTACGTAACCCAGGGACAGAGCATTGAAACCTATGCTCGATACTGGCGTCGCTGCCTGCGATCGCGGTTTCGGCAAGGGGAGCATCCGCGTATTTTGGATGTCAAGTACGAAGATTTAGTCACCAATGCCGAGAGTGCCGTCCGCGGGATTATGGCGTTTTTGGCAGAGGAATTTGAGGAGCGGCAGCTCGATCCGAGATGCTATAGCCAAAATACAATCACCCGGAGCAAGCGCCAGGAATTCAGCAAACTCTCCCAACCGATCAGCCCATCCAGCATGAATCGCTGGCAAAAAGAAATGACTGCCGCAGAAATCGAGCGTTTTGAGAAGATTGCGGGACAAGAATTGCGACGGCTGGGCTATCGTTCCTAGGTGTTCATTTAAAACCGTTTCAAAGGGTTTTACGGAAAAAGAGCCACCTTAGAGCTTGCGCGCCATGACCGCATAAAAAGGGTCGCCGCCGCCAAAACCAAACAGTTGCAGGATTGGTGGAACCGCTGACTGACAAATCTGGGTTTCCGGCTCGCTAAAGCCCGAAACAGAACGAAAATAATGTTTTACCAGCTCAACCCGGCGGGCTTCACTGCTGTCCCGCCAAGCGGCGATCGCCTTTTGGTAGAACATGCGATTGGAGAAGCTAATGACAGCCAGGCCGCCCGGTTTGAGAATGCGATAAATTTCGCTGAAAATTGCTTCAGGGTACTGCAAATATTGTACGGACACCGCATTTAAGACGGCATCAAAACCCCCATCGCTTAGGGGTAATCGGGGATTTTCGTTGAGGTTCTGGGTAAAATAATGGTCGAAACGGGGATTTTTAGCCAGTTCTTCCGCGTTCATGCCCTGGCCTTCCACGTGAGCAAACGTCATCTCCGGGGGGAGGTGGGATACCCAGCTACTCATCATGTCAAAAACGCGGGTTTGGGGTTGGAGCCGCTTGCGGTAGAGCGCGGTCAACTGTTCGATAAATCCGTCGTCAACGTGGTTTACGAAGCGAGGAAAGGCATAAAATTCTACATCGGGGCTGGAATCGAGCTTTTCGCGCTGTTCAGGTCGCAGTAGCATGGCTCTCAGGCACGGGCATTTTACCCTTTCAGTTTAAGCAAATTTTACAAATTGTTAAGCCCTAGTCCGCGGTAGTACTGGGAGGCCGCTGCCAGGAGATGGCAGGCGAGACAGGGGCAAGCTGGCTAGAATTTAGAAATAGGCGAAGTGTTTTTTTAGCTAAGGGGGCGATGGCGAGGGATGCTCAAACAGACGCGAAAAAATGGGTATTGGCTTTTGGCAATGGTAGCTCTAGGGGTTGCCGGACTAATTTCCCAGTCTTTTCCGGTGGGGATGAGTGGTTTTACCCTATTTTCCTGGCTTATCTTTCCAAGGGTTCCCGTGCAACCCGGCGTTCTCCTAGTTCCCCACCCTTGTCCCGATAGCTTAAAGTTCGCAGGTTATCAAGCGACCGAGGAAGAAATTCGCCATCTTCGCACCATAGGGCGAATGCCACCAATCGCGGGGCAACCCTCCCACGGGCGCGGTGAGGGAAAAGTCATAGTCATCGTAGGGAACGGGCTTGCCGTTTTGGCGCCAACCGAGCTGTTCTCCCGCTCGCATGAGAAATTCGTTGCTTTGGGTTCTAATGGTATCCATACTCCCGCCCAAGCTCTGATAGAGGCGCAGTTGAACGCTAAAGCCAAAACGCTCTTGGCTGTAGGTTCCCCAAAGGGTGTCGATGACGGATAGTACGCTACAGGGAAATTTTTGCAAATCTTCGGGGGTAATTTCCTCCAGGGAGGCTTGTCTGGTACTGTCAATCATAATTCGGGTGGTTTCGCCATCGGCCTCCTGCCAGCGACCGGCTGCGAGCAATTCCTGTAGCTTGCCGTAGCGATAGGTATCAGACAGTAGCAGCAGGGTTTGCTCAAACCGGGTTTCCAGTTGGGTTAGTCGTTCGCTTAACTGGCTAACGGTTGATTCAGCGGCGCTTAAGCGAGCCAGAAGTTGGGTTTCGGATTCTTCAGCCATACTTAGATTATTTGCAAAAATATAAGCCTTATTTATTCTTGATTATCCCATCTTTTTTCCTGGTTTCAGCCCGTGGAAACTTTTTTTGAGGCCATTATTTTGCTCAAATCCTAGCTTGAATGGCTGGCCCGTTGCTGCCGCCACCAGGCACGGACTAATTTAATTTCTTCATAGCTAAAGTTGTCGCCTAGCGAGTCCTTAAGGGGTTTCAAGGGGTCTTCGCCTAATTTTTCGATGGCTTTGAGGATTAAATCTTGCTTGACGGGTAAAACCAACGGCGCGATCGCCAAAGGTTTCCCCAGTTCCAGGAGTTGGCAGAGGTGGGTGGTGATGGTGCTAAGGCTTAATTGGCGCTGGGCGGCGATTTCTGCCAGGCTTAAATGCTGCTGGGAGAGCGTGAAGGTTGCCTGCAAGGTTTCCGAGAGCCAGGGCCGGGCCGTTGGCTGTTCTTGGCAAAATTCTCGAATTTCTTCCACAAAGCGATCGCCATAATGCTGAAGTTTGTAGGTTCCAACCCCGGAAATTTGGGCAAATTCATCCAGAGATTGGGGTTGAGCCTGAGCCATCAATTTGAGGCTAGAGTCGGAAAAAATCACGTAAGGAGGAACCGATTGGGCATCGGCAAGCTGTTTTCGCAATTGGCGCAACCGTTCCAACAAAAGCGCGGCGGTCGCGGCCTGGGGATTAAAATCGCGATCCGCTTGGGCTACGGTTTGATGGGGAACGGCGATCGCAACAGGGCGCTGTTTTCGCAGGACTTCCCAACTCAGTTGATTTAACTTTAAAACCCGATAGCCGTCGGCGGTTTCGTCCAGTAAACCCTGGTGCAGCAGGGAACGACCCAGCAATTTCCAGGCTTCAGCGGATTTGTCCTGGCCGATGCCATAGGTAGACAGTAAATGGTGACCGTATTCTTCAATTTTTTGCTTCTTTGCCCCCCTCAACACGTCAATAATATGATTCATGCCAAATCGCTCCCGGCAGCGGGCCACGCAGGAGAGCAACTTTTGGGCTTCAATTGTCCAATCTTCCAGGGGTTTGGGATAGCGGCAGTTGTCACAGCGATCGCAATTTCCGGGAAACCGTTCGCCAAAGTAGCGCAAAATAATGGTACGGCGGCAGTGAGTACCTTCCACATAGTCGACGACTTGCTGCAATTGTTGGTAGGAAATGCGTTTTTCCTGATCGCTGGCCTTTTGCTCGATGAAATATTCAATTTTGCGAACATCACCGGGATTAAAAAAGAGAGTACAGGTAGCCGCTTCTCCATCTCTGCCGGCCCGACCGGACTCTTGGTAGTAGCTTTCTAAATTTTTGGGCAGATCGTAGTGAATGACAAAGCGAACATCTGGTTTATTGATGCCCATGCCAAAGGCAATAGTTGCAACCATCACCTGCACGTCGTCCCGGAGAAAGCGAGTTTGATGGTCGGCACGGATTTTATCGTCTAGCCCCGCATGGTAGGGCAGAGCAGCAATATTATCTTGTTGCAGGCGATAGGCAATTTCATCAACGCTGCGGCGGCTGAAACAGTAGACAATACCCGACCCCGATTGAGCGCGAATTCGCTGGAGAAGTTGCGGGTAGCTGCGTTTTTCTTGGGGAAGGATTTCGTAATAGAGGTTGCTGCGGTTAAAACTGGCGAGATGGATGGCGGGATTTTTAAGCTGTAATTGCTCGATAATATCTTGCTGCACGCGGCTGGTTGCCGTGGCCGTGAGGGCAGTTAGGGGAATACCAGGATAGCGCTGGCGCAATTGTTGAATCTGGCGATATTCCGGGCGAAAATCATGGCCCCATTCGGAAACGCAATGAGCTTCATCCACCGCCAGGGTCGCAATTCCGATTTTTGCGGCAATACTCTCTAAAAAAGGCGCAAATCTCTCAGAAAGCAGCCGCTCTGGTGCAACGTAGAGCAATTTTGATTTTACCGTTGAGAATCGCCGTCTCTCGCGATCGCACCTCTGTTAAGCTCAAGGTACTGTTGAGGAAAGCTGCGCCGATGCCGTTGTCCTGGAGGGCTTCCACCTGATCTTGCATGAGAGCGATGAGCGGAGAAACGACGAGGGTGAGACCCGGCTGCAGGAGGGCAGGCAGTTGGTAGCACAGGGATTTACCGCCACCGGTGGGCATAATTACCAGTAAATCCCGACCTTGCAGGACTTCTTCAACAATCTGGCGCTGTTGGGGACGAAAAGAGTCGTAACCGAAGTAATGCTTGAGCGCTGGTTCGAGGGACTGCATCGGCAGCTTGGGCAGGAAAAATGCTGCTTCTATGGTATCGCTCCTCAATTTAGCTGGCGATCGCCCTGTTACTCCCTGGTAAAATGCGGTTGTATGGCAGTTTTCTCAGGAAAATGAACCTTAAAATTATTAGCTTTAATATTCGCTACGACAAACCCGATCCCGACCAATACAATTGGCAAGTCCGCAAAAAGGCGATCGCGGCGCTCATTAACTACTATCGACCGGATTTAATGGGAACCCAAGAAGGAAAACCCCATCAGCTAGCGGATTTGCGGGATCTACTGCCCAATTATGCCAGCGTCGGTCAAGATCGAGACGGAACGGGAGACAGCGAAACCTGCGCTATTTTCTATCACCAGCAGCGGTTAAACTGTCTGGAAACCCAGGATTTTTCTCTGAGCGAAACGCCCGCGATTTCCGGTAGCATGACGCCAAGCTGGGGCAATCGCCATGCCCGCATAGTCACCTGGGCAACCTTCACCCCTCGCAATCGCAATCATCGGTTCGCTTTATTTAATACCCATTTTTCCTACCGTAGCTCTCTCGCTAGAGAATTCAGCGCCAAATTAATCTGCGATCGCCTCGGCCTGGTTTCGCCCCAAATCTATCTTTTTGTCACCGGCGATTTTAATTGTCCCCCGGAAAAGTACCCCAGACAAATTTTGCTACAACCGTTAAGGAATGGCCTACAATTAGCCGATGCCTTAGCCCAACTGCCGCGATCGCAGCAGCTAACCTACAATAATTTCAGCGACCAAGCCACCGCTCCCATCGATACCATTTACTGCGATCGGCGGGTGAAAATTCAGGACATTTTTGTCGCAACTCAGCAATGGCAAGGAGTGATTCCCTCGGATCATTTTCCCGTGGTGGGGACATTTCGCCTTCCGGCAGCGCAAACGTTAAAATAACCACAGCTAAAAACCCTTGAGGAACGGGACTTATGGGATTAAAGGAGCGTTTATCCGAAGACATCAAGGAATCCATGAAGGCGAGGGCTAAAATTCGCTTGGAAACGGTTCGCTCTCTCAAAAAAGCGGTACTGGAAAAAGAAGTTGCGGTGCGTCCGTCGGGGCAGGAAAGCCTCACCGAGGAGCAAGAGCTAGATCTCTTAGCCCAACAGGCCAAGCAGCGGCGGGATTCCATTGAACAGTTTCGTCAGGGCGGGCGGGAAGACCTGGCCCAAAAGGAGGAGCAGGAATTGGCAATCATTGAAACTTATTTGCCCAAACAGCTCAGCGACACTGAAATCAGCGAGATTCTAGATCGTATTATTGCCGCCGTCGGTGCAACTACCGCCAAAGATGTGGGAAAAGTCATGGGACAAGCCATAAAAGAGCTAAAAGGACGGGCCGATGGCAAGAAAATTCAACAGCTCGCCAAAGAAAAGCTAAATTCCTAAAATATTTTGGATACCTTTTCCTTTAGGGGCGCTAGGGGTTTGGACGCCAATCCTTCGCCCCAATTTTTTTTAATCGCTCCCTATCACCTCTGGAATTCCGGGAGCATTACCGAGTTCCACTTAGCAAAAATACATACAATTGAATAAAAATACACATCTAATCCTATGAACTTAAAGTCATGATTGCGATTAAGTCTGGTTTTCGGCTAGAGCGACTGGCGACCCTCCTGGCGATCGCCATCCTATCCTTGGGATTTACCGCAGCGTTCACCGGAATTTTGCTGTCTTTTAACTACGAACCCACCGCTGGCGGCGCATACAACTCCCTGAAGACGATCCAAGCCCAAATTCCCTTTGGTTGGCTGATGGAGCGCCTTCATACCGTAGCTGGCAACGGTTTAATCGTGCTGGCGCTGGTGCAAATTTTCGTGCTGTTTTTGCGGAACAGTTTTGTCTAGCCTGGTTAGTTTCCTGGATTAGCGGTATTCTGCTGCCGCTAACCGCCATTGGCCTGGGATGGACGGCAATGCTGCTGGATTGGACTCAGCTTGGCTACTGGCGCTTTACCATTGAGCTGGGAACCCTGGAAGCCCTTCCTTACATTGGCCCCACCCTGCGGCAGATTATCGTCGGCGGCGGCGCGGTCAATACCACCACCGTTGCCCATCTCTACACCCTGCACAGCTACGTTTTAGCGACTGCTGCCGCTATTTTGAGCATTATTCACTTGATTGGACTACTTTATCGGGACAAACAAAGCCTCGCAGCTACCCCGTCCCCTACCAGTGACTAGAATCCTGGTTTAGCCAAATCCTGGAGGCGATCGGGTATTTCCCAGCAATAAAGTGTGGCTTCTTCCTCAACCTCCGTAAAATGAACCCGCTGCTGCGGCGGCCAATCCCCCAGATCGAAATCGCGGGAAACAATCCGCGCCCCCGGTCGTAACTGGCGCAATAGCGCCGGACGCAAGCGTAAATTTAGGTGAGGCAACAGATAGAGAACCACCACCGTGGCCTCCCTAAAATCGCACTCAAACAGATTTTCCTGGCGAAAGGTGACTAAATCTGCCACTCCTGCTGCCTGGGCATTTTCCTCGGCTTCCCGAATTCGCTCCGGGTCGATATCAATGCCCACCGCTCGCATCCCCAACTGACGTGCCGCCCTGATCGCAATCCGGCCATCCCCGCAGCCCAAATCGTAGAGAACGTCGCCGCGACCGGCCCTAGCTAAAGTCAGCATCTCCGGAATTAAATCATAGGGCGTGGGAATAAAGCCAATATCCACTGATTTTGCCGCCATCACCTCCAAGCCCTCTCGAAACTCCCCAACCATCCTGACATGGTTTTATTGCTTGATTCTTTCTAAAAAAGTTCTGCCGCGATCTATGCTGGAAGGAGCGTCACAACTTAATTTAACTTTACAAAATTTAGTCCGCCCTCAATCATGATTTGCATCATTAACCGACGGGTAAAGTTTTCAGCGAGCCATCGCTACTGGTTGCCGGAATTGGACGAAGGGGAGAACCAGCGGCTATTTGGCGCTTGTAGTTGGTTTCCCAGTCACGGGCACAACTATGTCTTCTACGTCTCCCTGGCTGGCCCCATCGATCGCTATGGCATGGTCTTAAATTTGTCGGACGTCAAAAAAGTGATTGAGCGGGAAGTCACCAGCTATCTCGATTTTTCCTACCTCAACGATGTCTGGCCTGAATTTCGCCAAACCCTACCCACCACGGAAAATATCGCCCGGGCCGAGTCTACCACCGCCTAGCGCCTCACCTACCGTCGTCAATATTCGCTTATACGAACACCCTGAACTTTGGGCCGATTATCAAGGAAACGCTATGGAAGCCACCCTCACTGTCAGCAGCCATTTTAGTGCCGCCCATCGCCTGGCACTCCCCGAACTCAGCCAAGCCGAAAATGACCAGATTTACGGCAAGTGCGCCCGCATCCACGGTCATGGTCATAATTACCACCTGGAAGTCTCCGTGAGCGGTGAAATGGATTCCCGCACGGGCATGATTGTCGATCTAGTCGCCCTCCAACAGGCGATCGCCGATCGTGTCCTCGAACCCTTTGACCACACCTTCCTCAACAAGGATATTCCCTACTTCGCGGAGGTAGTACCCACCGCCGAAAACATTGCCTTGTACATCGTAGAACGGCTGCGGGAGCCGATTCAGTCCCTAGGGGTAGAGCTAGAGAAAGTCAAACTCATCGAAAGTCCCAATAACGCCTGCGAAATTTACTGCCGCCAGCCTGCCGTACGGATGAATTTACCCGTCCTCCCCCAAGCGGCTATGGCCTAGATTCTGCCAGCAACCCACGAACCAGTTAAAAAACGGCGTCTGTTCTGCTATTTTGAGAGGGAACAAGAGCGCCGCTTTTTCTATCAATTCCTCCCAGTCAGGAGCTACTGTATAACGAATCGTTAAGTAGCTAGTCTGGTGAAGTGGTCGGGAGTGTTTGATAATATGAGCGAAAGTTAGACAAACCGCTCCCAAGGCGACTGACTCATAAACAAAAAACTGTTCATTTGCAGATTAAGGATAGGTTGGATATGGAATCTCAAATTCGAGCCACCGAAACCCAAGGGGTAGGAATCAACTCTGAACCAGCCGGCATGCTTTCTCCTGCGGAAGCCCCCCTGACTGAGCAGCCCTGGCAAGAATATGTCGATAGAGCGCTGGGTTATCTTTCCGATGTCTTTGATGTAATTGGCACTTTTGCCGTTACCTACCGCGAGCCGCTTATCAAGTTGCTGCTTGTCATTATTGCGGTTGTTTCTGTCTACATTACCCTGGCAGTTCTGGGAGCAATTGATAACATCCCCCTGTTAGCGCCCCTGCTGGAGTTGGTCGGTCTTGGCTATTCTCTTTGGTTTGTGATTCGCTATCTGCTGCGTGCCTCTTCTCGGGAAGAACTGAGCAGAGAAATTGAAGCGTTCAAAATGCAGGTTTTGGGCAAATAAGTTGCTTCCCTGTCAGCTCCCACCATTGCCTTGATTGCTACCATCACCTTGACTGTGCTGTCCCCGTTGGCTCCGGGGATTTTTTGTGGCGATCGCTAATTTTTTGTGGCGGCGGTAATTTGCTTGAGTTTAGCCACGGCCCAGCTCAGCAGCGCCCCAGCCATTAAAATCCCGATAGCTGGATTAAACAGAGGCATCCAGAGCTTGTACCACAGCTCGAAACCCAGGGGAAGATGAAGGGAGCGACCAATGGCACGATCGCAAACCAGAGAAACCCCCCGATGACAATGAAAACGTCCAGCACGAGGAGGCGATTTAACCAGGTCAGCAATTTTTCCAGCATGGCGAAGTAGCCCGCAACGAGAGATGAGTCTAGTCTAGGCGGCTCTGGGAATTTTGGGAGGACACCAAAACAGGTTGTTGCTCGTGATGCCTAGGGAGTTGAGAATATTCCGCAGGATTTCCGTACAGTCCAGCCAGTAGTCTAGCTCGGCGTACATGCGATCGGGATTGAACTCCAAATTGTAATGGAGTACCTGGGACAGGTTGGCAAATTCTCCAGAGGATTGGGGCGAGAGCAGCAGCAGTTGGAAGGGTTTGCCCTGGCATTTGTCCCTTAGCTTGGCCATGAGATCGATGACGTTGCCCCGCTCGGTAACCCCGGTACGAACAAACAGTAGCTTGTCGCTTTTGTCGATAACGTACCAAAATCTAGCCGCACGGGCGCTATAGCGGTTGCGCATGCGCTCAAACACCGGGAAGATGTTGCTGATAGGGTCGTCCCAGTCTTCCACTTCATGACCGAAGGAGAGTCCCGTCCATTTGCGATGATAGAGCCGTCTGGCCTCGGCGTCGTAGTACAAATAAGCTGGATTCCACATATCGTCAAACCCGCTAGCAATCATATCGGCGATGTCGGACAGATTGGTGGTGCGGGTGAGGTCGAAGGGGAAGGCGGGGCCGTCATACTCCATTTTGTACAACAGCATCCGGGCCGCACAGCGATCGCCGAGGGGAACGATGCCAATGCGGCTGATTTCGGAGAGGGGGCACTTATATTCAAAGAGAACGGCGGATTGGGGCAGGGCTTTCACCCGATTTTCCAGGCCGTCGGGGCCGACGATCAGGGTGCGGAAGGGGGCATCGGGCTGGAGCGGATCGTGGTAAACCCCCGGCGGCATGGCTTTAAGCAGGCTGCGCACTTCTTGCCACATAGGATGGATGTTGTAGCTATGCTCGGACTCGTTAATGGCCCGCAAGGCGCTACCTTCTTTGAGCAGGGCTAATTGACCGTCGTAGAAGAGAATCTGGGCGGTTTGGGGCGCGAAAAAGCAAGCGGCAGTCCGGTATTTTTGGCAAGTCCGGGGCCCGATGGTAACGACGGTTTCGATACGACCATCTTCGCCCACGAAAAAACTGCCATCGCTGCCGGGGACGCCATCCTGGGCAATGTAGACGCCGGGATGCAGATTTCCGTGGGTACGCAGCGCGGACTGGAATTGCTGCCAGGTCGGGGTAATGGTGTAGGGGTAGGGCGAGGTATTGACAACCCGTAATTGCTGGTGAGAATCGGCGATCGCTTGAAATTGTTCGCCATCGCTATAGACAGGGATAGCGGTTGGGGGTTGGCCCTGGGGAGCAAGGCTTTCCGGGGTTTTAAAGAGACTCAGATCGATGGCTTCATACATCAAGCGATGCCCCTCGCTGTTGGGGTGGGCCGCATCAAAGGAAAGGGAGCGCCGCCAGCGACCTGTCCCGTCATCCAGCACCGCCAACCAATCCAGAACGGGCACGTCCCAGCTCAGCATCCGGGCCTGGGTTTCCCTCAATCGCTGGTACTGTTCCGGGCCGTAGTTGTCATGGGGATAAACCCCGCCCAAGACAGGCTTGATCCCCATGGCTCGGCTCAATTGCAGGAGTTTTTGGAGTCCGCGCTCAAAGCGATCCTGCACCGCTTGGCGATCGCCGGGAGAACAATAGGCCAGTCCTTCATTGCCAAGGGAAAGGGCAATAATCACTAGATCCGGTTGTTCTTGAGCTAAAAGCGCGGGTAATCGCTGGAGGGTCATGGCGACATTAGCACCCAAAACACAGCGACTCACTAAGTGATGCCCGTATTTCTGACCCAGTGTCTGCCCTAAAAGCCAAGCCCAGCCCCTTAACATCCAGGCACTGCATCCCATCGCCACCGAGCTGCCCACCACCAGGATTTTTTGTCCGTGGGTTTCCTGGGGCGGGAGGGCTTGGGGCAAAGGCCGGTCGGGATAGCCATAGGGCCAGGGCTGCACCTGAGCGAATTCACGGTCGTCCACAATCAGAACAAAGTCGTGGGTGGTTTCCAGGGGAACCCAACGATTCGTCCCCAATGCCTCCCAAATGGCGCTGCCCCGTGCCCCTAGGCGCACATATTTGTATTCGATTTTGTCGTGGCCGGCCCCGCTGCGATCGCGGTCGGATTCCAGGTCAATGTCTGCCCACCACAGGGGGTAGCGATCGGGGCTGGTTTGGAGGCGGATACAGCCCTTGGTATCCCACTGGCCCAGTTGAGGCGTGGAACCGACTAAGCCAATAGCTTCCCCGACGGTGGTATGTGCGCTAACTTGAAATCGGTACATTGCTTTTTCCTGGGTGGGAAGGGCGAAAATTAGGGGAGACTGGCTCAAATAATCGAAGCAACTTCAGTGTAAAACGGCAATTGCCTGAAATTGCCATTAATAAGCTCAAAATTTGAGGGGCTAACTGAAAAAGATGGCTCAAAAAACCAGGGCTACAATACCATAAAATCTGCCGGAACGTCTGTCTCGAAAAACACACTCGCCGGAGTATCTCAGGACAAATTCAAGTCAACCCCAGCCAAGCTAAACCTTTGGCGATCGCCGTTTTTATAGGTAAAAAAATCCAAGAAAAAGCCGAGAAAGTTAGAGGTTGTTTTTTATTGCGTTAGGGGAAAGGCTTGAGCTTCAGCATCAGCACTGTCCAAGGGGAGAAACACCGTTAAAATTTCTCCCTGGAGCAAGCGCTGGCGGACAATTAACTTGCCCCCCATGGCCTGAAAAAGGTTTTTCGTAACTTCCCAGTTGAGGCTAAGGTTACCCGTTTCTGGCTGAAACATCAATAAATTCCCCAGGGCTTTCAGGGGTCGATCGGCCCGTTCCCGCTGCGTCCTAAACTCTAATTTGAGCTGACTCCCCGCCGTTGCCACCTCCAACCGAATTTGACCGCCGTTGGGCAAACTCCGAATACATTTTTCCATCAAGCCCGCTAAAACTTGATGGAGCAGGTGGGAATTCCCAACCACCGTAGGTAATTTAGACGGCAGCACCAGGTCAAATTGAACATTGCGGCGCTGAGCTTGCTTTTGCCAATAGGGAATACTTTGATGAAGCAAATTTTCCAGGGCGATGGAAGTCAGTCCGGTTGGCGTCGAAGGAGTTGCCTGGGTTTCTAACTCCGCTGCCCGAAAAATCAATTCCATGCGGTTAATTTGTTCGGTGCACTCTTGATCGATGGCCTCCAAGCGTTTAAGCACTGATTCGGCAAGCTGACTCCGCTTGAGTAAAGACCGAACCAGGGTGCGAATCGTGGTTAGGGGAGTGCGAATTTCGTGGGTCAGGGCCTGGAGCAGTTCTATTTCCGGGGCTGGTTGCGGCTAGCTGGGGGCGCGGGCTGCGGGGCTGGGCAAGGGGCACAATTTTGCGGGAGTGGCGATCGCTAGCTGGGTAGTCCTCCCCGTCAGGCTCAAGGCGAATCGCTCTGGTGGTTCTAGTTTCCACCACCGGTAGCTCGGACAAGGCGTTTTAGTAACTGCCGGCCAAACTCGCTCACCAGGCGATAATCGGGGATTGGCGGCGCAAATTGCTCTACCAAGGCCTCAAGATTCGGCAAGTAGTCTTCTTTAGCGAGGTGCAGCCGCGATCGCAACTGCAGCCAAGCTTGGCGAACCAGCCCTGGGTCGAAGGAAAACTGAAAAGCGGGCGCGCCGGCGGCATTTGTCCCCAAAACCATGACCAGAGCCAAGTCTTTCGTGAAAATGACGCAAAATTGCTCCTCCGCTAGGGCATCCCCCGGCAGTAAGGAGAGTTCCACCAAGGGCGGCGCGAGGAATTCCCGTTCCCCTTGGGCGGCGGGCAGCCGAAAGGGTGTGGCGCTCGCTCCCGGCAGGGACGCCAAAAAAACGGCGCTATGAAATTGTTCAATTAACGCTTTTTGGCTGAGGATCGGGGCGGGACTGGAGAGAATTAGCCCCCGATACCCTGAAACCGACCCATCACGAGTCACCTAAGAGCAAATTTTCCGCCGCCGCGATCGCCGCCGACCATTCCCGTTGGGCTCGCAGTTCCCCCAGGCGCGATCGCTGAGTGTGGGGAAGCAGGCGATAGTGATTAGCGTCCTCAGGCGGGGTGATAGCCGTAGCCGCTGGTGTCACATCACCCCAGTTAAAAAGATCGCTTAACGTCGGTCGTAACCCCGGTGGAAAAACCATGCTCGTGTTTAGGGCAACAGCAAGGGAAGAAAAGGCATAACCACTAGCACAAGACCAAATTATCCGGGAATCCTCGAAAACCCTGGCGCTAGGCTGCCGTTGAAATTAAACCTATCTGCCAGTCAGTATAGCCCCCTCCAGTTCCCCCGATGGTAACCGCCTTCACCCTGCCCCTAAACCCGTAGAACCGAACATTTCCAGTGGCGATCGCCGTTCCTCAACGAGAGTAACCCAGAATCAAAATCCCTAGCGCAGCAGGTAACCGAGGCGCTTAAACTAAACTAAATAGAGGTGGCACGGCAAGCATTCAACCCCAATGGAAAAATTAATCAAAGGACTGCGGGAATTTCAGACAACTCAGTTCAGCAAATATCAAGACCTGTTTGAGCAACTGGCCCAGGGGCAAAAACCGAGAATTTTGTTTATCACTTGCTCCGATTCCCGGGTCGATCCCAATCTAATTACCAATGCTCAAGTAGGCGACTTGTTTGTAATTCGCAACGCGGGTAACATCATTCCCTCCCACGGTTCAGCCAACGGCGGCGAAGGAGCAACCATTGAATATGCAATGGAAGCCCTGGATATTCAACAAATCATTGTTTGCGGCCATTCCCATTGCGGGGCGATGAAGGGATTGCTCAAAATTGATCAACTTAGAGACAAAATGCCCCTAGTCTGCCAGTGGTTGCAGCACACAGAAGCAACCCGACGCCTGATCAAGGACAATTACAGTCACTTGCAAGGAGAATCACTGCTGGATGTGGCGATCGCAGAAAACGTGCTGACGCAAATCGAGAATTTGCGGACTTATCCCTCCATTCACGCCAAACTGCGCCAGGGGCGCCTCTCACTCCATGCCTGGGTGTATCACATTGAGTCAGCGGAAGTCTTTGCTTACGATGCCAACACCCACGAATACATCTTGCCGGCCGCCACGCCTCAACCCCTAGACCCCGAAGAGTTGTTAGCACCGTACTACCACAAACCCATGGGCTGGCTAGCACCCCAGCAAGCAGAGCGGATTTATCGGGGTTCCCAGCGCAAATCCTCGTAAAGGCTCCCCAAGCGATCGCCAGAGAGGCTCCTAATTCTTCCGGTCAAACCCGTCAAGAAATGCTATCCTAAGTAGGCGCAAGGGCACGTAGCTCAGTGGATAGAGCACCAGATTCCGGTTCTGGGTGCCGGGGGTTCAAATCCCTCCGTGCTCGTGATTCAACGATATTTAACTTTTGAACCATCAGGACAGGGACAATTAGCTCCAACAACTGCTCCGGCAGCAGCATCAGTCGGGGCAAACTTTTCAGTTAACCAAACTTTAGGTCAGCAACGCCTGGCAGTAGTCAATGAGCTGACCCAATCTCACCGAGATCGCCCGGAGGCGCTGTTGGGCCGTCGTCCCCTGTCGAGCCGATTGCCAAAATAACTTTTCAGTTTTCAGTAATCGCCATGCCCGATAGATCTCCGTATGTAGGGAGTAGGGGAAAAAACTTTTGTCAGCTTTCAGTGCTTCCTGGGGCAGGGCTAACAATTGCCCAACGGATTGTTCCAAAACTTGCCATTCCCGCTCAAACTCAGTCCCGGCTGAACCATCCACTGCCAGCACCTGGAGCTGGAGAGCGCTCTTCAGTAACCTTTGATAAACCTGCTGATGAGATAGAGGCAACATTCTCCCAAATGGTAAGCTATGATCAGCTAATAATATTGTTATCTAAATAACAACTTTTGACCTCACTAGGGGCAGTCGCGACAGAATTTATCTGCCAATCATTATTCATCGTTAAAGTTTGGATTAAGCTCCAGACTTGAGCCTAGCGTAATTATTAACCGCCCAGGGAAACCCAGTTGCTTCTAGCCGCTAGCAATAGCACCTAGGCAAAAACTGTCTCCCCAGACCCCCGATCCCCCCTTTCAATCGGTTATTCTGCCCGTCATTCTTCCCTTCGCTCAGCCGCTGCCCTAGCTCATGACGATCGCCATCCCTTCCCACTCCCAACAGCTAGACCTCCCCGACTGGTTGCACCAGTGCTTGCTAGCGCGGTCAGAGAATCACCCAGCCCCAGAAGACGCCGATTTAATCGCTCGCGCCTTTGAGTTTGCCCGAACTCTCCATGAAGGTCAGTATCGCAAATCCGGCGAACCCTACATTGCCCACCCGGTAGCCGTCGCGGGCTTGCTCCATGACCTGGGTGGCGATCGCGCCATGATTGCAGCAGGGTTCTTGCACGATGTCATTGAAGATACAGAAGTTACGGGCGAAGAACTTGAAACCCAGTTTGGGTCAGAAGTGCGTCAATTAGTCGAAGGGGTCACCAAGCTCTCCAAATATAGTTTTTCCAGCAAAACCGAACGCCAGGCCGAGAACTTTCGCCGCATGTTCATAGCTATGGCCCAAGATATTCGGGTGATCGTCGTCAAATTAGCCGATCGCCTCCACAACATGCGTACCCTACAGCACCTGGCTCCGGAAAAACAGCAGCGAATAGCCCTAGAAACCCGCGAAATTTTTGCTCCCCTGGCTAATCGCCTGGGGATTGGTCGTTTTAAGTGGGAATTAGAAGATCTGTGTTTTAAATACCTGGAACTCCAGGACTATCTCAGCATTAAAGAACTGGTTGCCGAACGCCGCAGCGATCGCGAAGCTCGCATCCAAACAATTGCCAATCTGCTCAAAGACCGCCTGCACAAGATTGGCATCTCCGTTATGGAAATTAAAGGTCGCCCCAAGCATCTCTACGGCATTTATCAAAAAATGCGGCGTCAAAAGAAGGAATTCGACGAAATTCATGACATTGCTGCCCTGCGCATTATTGTCGTCACCAATGAAGAGTGCTATCGTTCCCTCGCCGTCGTCCACGATGCCTTTAGACCGATCCCCGGCCGCTTCAAAGACTACATCGGTCTGCCCAAACCCAACCACTACCAATCCCTCCACACCAGCGTCATTGGCTTAAACGGCCAGCCCCTGGAAGTGCAGATTCGGACTCTAGAGATGCACCACGTTGCCGAATACGGAATTGCCGCCCACTGGAAGTATAAAGAAAGCGGCAGCTCCCAAGGAACCCTCTCCTCCGAAGACGAAAAATTTACCTGGCTGCGGCAGCTCTTGGAATGGCAGCGCGATCTCAAAGACGCCCAAGAATACATCGAAAGCCTCAAGGACAATCTCTTTGAAGATGATGTTTACGTCTTTACCCCCCAAGGCGATGTCATTCCCCTGGCCCACGGTGCCACCCCAGTGGATTTTGCCTATCGCATTCATACTGAAGTTGGTAATCACATGAAGGGGGCCCGCATTAACGGTCGCTGGTCAGTGCTAGATACCCCCCTGCACAATGGCGATATTGTCGAGATTATTACCTACAAAAACAGCCATCCCAGCCTGGATTGGCTCAATTTCTCCGTTACCCCCACCGCACGCAATCGCATCCGTCAATGGTTTCGGCGATCGCACCGTGAGGAAAACCTGGCACGGGGGCGGGAATTACTGGAGAAAGAACTGGGCAAGAGCGGGTTTGATGCCCTACTCAAATCCGAGCCGATGCAGGTAGTCACCCAGCGCTGTAACTATCAAAGCGTAGACGATTTGCTCGCTGCGGTTGGTTATGGCGAAATCACGCTCAATCAGGTGGTCAACCGCCTCCGAGAAGCGGTCAGAGCCGAACAACCCATTGCCACCGCTGAAACAGCCGTCCTCGGCCTTCCCTCAACCCAGCGCGACCCAGCCGACGCCGATAAGCCCAGCAACTCGCCCATTCGCGGTGTTGAAGGATTACTGTACCATCTCGCTGGCTGCTGTAACCCCATTCCCGGCGAACCCATCATTGGCGTCGTCACGCGAGCTGCCAAAGGCATCTCCATTCACCGTCAGGGCTGTGGCAATGCGGAAAATGTGCCAGGCGATCGCCTCGTTCCCGTAAGCTGGAACCCCACCAATGGCAATGGCCGCCAGCGCCAACACACCTATCCCGTTGATATTCACATTGAAAGCATCGATCGCGTCGGCGTGCTGCGCGACATTTTGGCCCGCTTGAGCGACCACAACATTAACGTCCGCACTGCCGGGGTCAAAACCGCCACAGGAAAACCCGCCTTAATTTCCCTCTGCTTGGATATTTGCGACCTCCAGCAGCTTGAGCGCAGCCTTAACCACATCCGCAACATGAGCGACATCCTCAGTGTGCGCCGCCTCAGCCAGGCTGAACATAACTAGCCGAAGCCTCAAAGCCTCTTCCCTCCAAACAGCCATCGGCCCCGTTTCGTGAGTGGCGGCAGGCAAACGTTAATTGAGCAACTTAAAGAACAGCCAGGAAACTAGCCGGTAACGCCGACAAAAAGCCAAAGCTGTTGGGTTGATTACAGGTTTAAGCGGAAATTCAATTAGCTTATAGCGGGAAATCCCGGTCAAAGGACTTGCGGGTGAGGGGCTGCTCGACCAACAAACCTTCGCCGCCCAAAACTTCCAGGGGTTCTCCTCCCACTTCTAGCCACACTTGAGCGTCGGGATCCAGGGTCGTTGCCGTGTACACCACCTGTCCCAAGCGGCTCATCATCGAGGCACTGCCGCCGCCGCTGGTGTATTCCTCGGAAAGATTGACATGTACCCCATCTTTCCCCATCTCGATGCCCAAAAGTTTTGTCCCCGCCGGAATGCTGCTGGCTACCCCTTGATTGTCGGGGCCGCTTAATAATTCAGTAAAGGCGGCTTCCAGGAGAGAGGCGGGGCTGTCAGACTTTTGCAGGACGAGGGTGTCAGGTACTAAGGCGATCGCGCCATCCCGGTCTTGCACCCAATAAAGCTCAACTTCAGCTTGGGCGGCGGCTTGGGGCGTCTCAGCGGAGGGAGCCGTCGTTTCAGGCTGGGGTTCGGGTTGAACGGCGGCGGGGGCAGTTGCGGTGGGTTGGGGGGAAGAGGGGGAGGAAGCATCGAGGGAATTAACCGCCCACCAAGCGGCCCCAGCGCCAGCCGCCATCACTGCTGCGATCGCCGCGATTAATCCAGGGGAAATACCCCGACCTGGCTGTTGCTCTGACACGATTAACCTCCTACATCAACAATGAATTGCCCTGGACACAAAGAAGATTGGATTCTTGGTTACTAAAGACGCGGCCCCTTGGTTAAGGGTTGCCATTGCCCGCCGCCAGCGAGCGGGAGAAAATAAACGTTCCTAACGGTTCTACTCAAGACCAGAGGGAATCGAGCTAAGGGACGCTGAATTGGGAGGGTTCTCAATGCGAAGGAAAGCGGCCAACTGGAGAGCGTCCTCATTTACTTCTAATTCTAAGAGTCGAGCCGTTAGACCCCGCGCCTCAAATAAGCCCAAATCCAGGCGCCGACTCAACCCTTCGGCTAAACCCTTCAACACCGACCGGGACAGGGGACGTCCATTGATGGTTCCGCTGGGATCGAGCAATTGCAGGCGGCGGCCCTGGGCGATCGCCAACCCGGTTTCCAGGCGAACGGCTAATGCTGCGGGGGGTTGGCCTGGCAGGGCTTGAAATTGGGCGTTTAAGGCCAGTCGATTGCTGGGGAGGAATTCAACCCGTAACTCGGCAATTTCCAAATTTTCCAGGCGGCGTCTCAGGGATTCGGGGGCATTTTCCAGGCTTGTTTCCAGGCGCGATCGCACTTCGGGGGATTGGAGAGCTTGATTGAGATCGGCTTCGGTGAGGACGAGGCGCAGGTTGCCCTGGAGGGGTCGCTGGAGGGAGTCACGAAAATTTCCCCGTTCTCGACGCAAGCGCTGCAAATCCAGATCAATCGGGTCAGTTTCTACCTCAAAGACCGCAATTCTCAAGCCATCAATGGGTTCTAACCCCCGTGCCGCTAGGCGCAGGCCATCGACTTTGCCCTGGGTAATTTGGTGGTTGGGCGTATTATCTAAGCGAATAGCGAGGGTTTCAGCGCCACTCAAGCGGGAGCGAATGGCATTTTCACTAATGCGCTCCAAAATCAAATTAGCCGGGGATAACAGCGCCAGCAAGCCCGCTAGCAATGCGGTAAATAATTCCATCCTCAAAGCCCTAGAGTAGCTAATTCTGACAATTTACAATTGATTGTTAGCGATTTAGGCAATCTACTCCGCCAGCTATGACAGCGATCGCTCCCTTCAATTGTGCTTGCAAACTGGCTGAAAAACGGATTTCTCTCTCCTCTAATCAATAGCCCTTAGGAGTGGATTGATTCAGCTAAAGGGGAGATAATTCAGAAACAGTGCTTTCTCGCGGTTTCTATGCGCGATACTCGCTTTTATCCGGTTTTTTCGCCATCTAACCTGGAAAACTCTGCACAGGACGGTTTTGCGTATTTTTGAGCGGCGGCTACCGGGGCTGTCTTCGGAGATGGCGTACAATGCGATTTTGGCCTTGTTTCCAGCCATTGTTGCCGTTCTGACCGCAATCAGCGCCTTTACTTCGTCTATTCAGCCCAATTTTGTGGTTTTAACGGCTCAGCTCCAAGAACTGATTCCCGAAGAGGTCTGGTCGCTCTTGCTGGAGTTTGTGCAAACCATCACCATTTCCCAAGATCGGGGTTTGTTTTCTGTCAGCTTTATTGCCGCAATTTGGGTGTTTTCTGGGGTTATTAGCACAGCCATGAATGCCCTCGACCAAATTCATCAAATCCCTAGTGCCGATCGCCGGCCTTTCTGGAAAGCCAAGCTGATTTCGCTACTGTTGACCGTTGGTTCGATTTTTTTGCTGATTATTGCCTCTTTCCTGGTTCTGCTGGGGGATCTGCTCGTTAAATTAGCGGTAGAGCAAAACTGGAAGGAAGTCCTGTTAATTTTTTGGCAATTTTTGGAGGGGCTGGGGCTGATTGCGGTTCTCGTCAGCGCGATCGCCGCCCTGGTGCAAATCAGTGTGGAACCAAACTATCGGCAGAAACCGGCCCTAAAGGCCGAAGCTTACGGAAAAGCTTTGCTTTTTAACCTGGCGCTACTGTTGATTCTCAGTAGTGCCTTGACTTACACTGAGACGTTAATTCAAAAGGCCGAATTTAATACGGCGATTTCCGGTATTTTGCTAAATGTTTGGCGATTGTTAAGCTGGCCTTTGGGTTTAGGCATTGTGGCGATCGCCTTTGCGGTCATTTACCGCTTCGGGCCGAGCCGCTGGCAGAAAGGAACGCCTATTCTACCGGGGGCAATCTTAGCGGCCCTGTCCTGGGCCGGGGTTTCTTCCCTGTTTCGGCTTTATGTGACCAATTTCGGCAACTACAATCGAGTTTACGGGGCGGTAGGAGCAGTTATCGTCTTGATGCTGTGGTTGTATCTAAGTTCCTTGATCATGCTCATTGGCGACCAGCTTAATGCCACTGTGGGGCAAGTCATCCGCGAGCGGGAACAGGAGCGGTTAAACCGACTGGTAGCAACGGATCTAGACAGCCAACCCGCACCCAGTCAGGAAGCTTAGCCCGCCGCCCGATTGCCCCAAAAAACGCTTAATTTGCCAGTAACCGCGGCAGGATAAATCCCAAGGACAAAAACACTCCGGTAACAAAATGTAAGTTGACGGCAATAAATTTGCAGTTGCTCACCCGATCGGGCTGGTCGTGGTGTTGCCCCACGTGGTGGGTGAGTTGATAGCCCAGGGGCAAACCGAGGAAAATCAGGAGTGTCCAGGGTGAAAAGAGCTGTAATCCTACAAAACCAGCGGTTAAAGCAAATAAACTCAGCGTCACGGGAACCAGCAACCTAGCTCCCTGGTCCGTACCCAGGCGGATAATGGGAGATTTTTTTCCCGCAGCCAAATCGTCTTTGACCTGGTGAAAATGGGAGCAATAAAGAATAATGCCGGTACTAGCCCCCAAAATTGCCGAAGCACCCCAGACGACGGCAGAATAGCTCTGGGTTTGGGAATAATAGACCGCCGCGATCGCCAAAGGGCCAAAGCAAACAAAGCAGATAAGTTCTCCGAATCCCTGATAGCCGAAGCGAAAGGGCGGCCCCTGATAGCTGTATCCGAGGGCGCAGCAGGCAGCCACAATCATTAAAACCGTTAAATCCCGCTGCCACCAGGCAATGAGTAAAATTTCCCCAATTCCTGCGGTTAAACACAGGTTGCCAATCCAGAACACCAGAGATTTGTTGCCGGTGAGGTTGACCACCGAGTGGGCTTTATTGACATCAATGCCAGTTTCCGAGTCAAATACGTCATTACTGAGATTTAACCAGGCCAAAATCAAAATTGCCGCACTCAAAAACGTCCAGAAGATTCCACCCTGAAATTCCCCCGTCTCGGCGTAGGCGATCGCGCTGCCGAGGAGGATGGGCATAATAGCCACGCTATACATGGGCGGTTTAATCGCAGCCAGCCAGAGTTTGGCGTTGGATTGGGCAACTAACTTGGTAGTCATGGTTTATACCAGTCAACAGTCCGTAAAGCCATAGAGAGCGCTTAACCCAGTTTAAAATTCCGTCATCTCACCTTTTGCAGATAATTAAGAAAAATTGACGTTTGTTGCGCTGACCGCGGTTGACTGAGGGGCAGAATTCCGAGGATTGCTAGGGAAAAACAAGGTTAATGTCTCAAAAAATAAGCTGCTAAATATAGCACTTCCAGTTCTGGGTTGGCGATCGCAGCAATTCTGACAGAAGTAGCAGCAGGCCGTCAGCCGCAAATTCCACCTTTGACAGCCCCGGACGGGTGAGAGAAGCCCATAGAATCGGCAGCAGTTAAGAATTTTCATCAGGGCGGCTCAGACAATGACCTATAATCTTCCGTACGCAGTCCAGAACCTTACTGGCATTAGCCTCTTGTCTGTCCTGCCTCTGTTCTTTGCAGCAGTGAGCAACGGTTGTCAAGGCTGCTGTTGTCGAAAGATTTTACATAGCAATTTTTTTGGGGCATTTAATTTCTGTCATAAAATAGCCTTCTCGCATGACAAAATCGCTAAATTTGACCGCTGCTCCCGTTTCCCCGGCCTCCCTTGCCGCCCTCAAGCAACTCTATCAGTTTCTCACCACCACCCAAGAACAACTCCGCGCCCAAAATGCCTTTAAAATCGTCAGCTTTGCCCAGGAAATTCCCTCCATCGATCCCCTGGCCCTCCTCGACCAAATTGCCGCTGGCGATCGCGTCCATTTTTACTGGGAAAACCACAACCATAATGAGGCAATTTTAGCCTACGAAACGGTACAATCGCTGATTATTGACGCCCCCCGACCGATTTACCAGAACCCAGCAATTTATCGAGCAATGTCGGCAGCAAATTCTCACCGTAGGCGATACCTGGGCGAGTGAACCCCGTTTTTTTTGCAGTTT
>JAAUTE010000069.1 GCA_012031815.1 Chloroflexaceae bacterium | reverse complement strand
GGGAGAGGAACCTGCTCAGGCGATTATTCAAACCTATGCCCCTGAGCATCCAGCAATCAAAGCGGTACAGTATCACGATTACAGCCGCTTTGTGAGGGAAGAGTTGGCAGATCGCGCTCAATTGGGTTATCCGCCCTACGGAAGCTTGATTTTACTCCGCCTCAGTGGACTAGAAGAGCCACTCGTTCAAAAAACCGCCGAGTCCTTGGCGATCGCCGCCCCAGAAATGGTTGGGGGGGAGGTATTAGGCCCGGCTCCGGCGACCATTGGGCGAGTGGCCCGCCGCTACCGCTGGCAGGTGTTGCTGAAGTTTCGGGAAGAGGAAATCCCCCCGTTTAGCCGGATTGACAGCACTGAGAGGGCTATGTCCGGCGGCAGTCAGCTTAAGTTGGGACATCGATCCCCTGACCATTGATTGACAGTTGCGATCGCCAGGCCCCCGTGGGTTATTTTAAAATCAACGGAGATATCAGCGCCAATATCGGGGGTTAAGCCATCCCCGCCCTGATTATTCCCCTCGAAACCCGGCTTGAGTGGTGAGGGGAATCACGTCATTGTTACCCCGTGACTTACCTTTAAGCGCAGCACTTATGCAGTTTTCACCCAATAGTAAAGTTATCGTTCAAGGCATCGCGACCTTTCCAGGGTCTGGCTGCGCGCCCAGAATGAAAGCCTACGGCACGAATATTGTCGCCGGGGTGGAAGCAGGCAGTGGCGGCCGGTTTCTAGATACCATCCCAGTCTTCGATCTGGTCGAACAAGCGGTTTTCCAGCTCGGAAACCTTGATATTTCCCTAATTTGCGTACCTCCTTACGCTGTCCTGGATGCGGCCCTAGAAGCGATCGCCGCTGGCATCAAACAATTGGTACTCCTGGGAGGCGGCGTCCCCCCCTTGGACGTGGTTAAGCTCCTAGAGCGAGGAGAAGCCAGCAATACCTGTATTTTGGGGCCGGGACAGAGCGGCATTCTCATTCCCGGTCAGTTTTGGCTGGGCGGGCACGAACCCTTGTGCTACCAACCGGCCGCATTGCCTTGGTGGGTCGCTGCGCCACCTTAAACGATGAAGTCGCCCTCGCCCTAGGCGCAGCTGGTTTGGGTCAGTCTGCGGCCATTGCCCTGGGGGACGAAGGCTTACTGGGTCTGGGCTATCCCCACTGGCTCCAGTTTCTCCAAGGGGACGAACGCACTGATGCTGTTGTTTTATCGGGCCAGGCCAGCGAAAGCGCCGAAGCCGAAGCGGCCCACTACATCGCCCGTAATATTAACAAACCCGTCGTTGCCTATTTGGTCGGACGCCACGCTCAGCTGAGCCGCCGTTACCGCGACGCCACGGCGATCGCCAGCGCCCACCTATCCTACACCGCTCTTAACAGCGATACCAACGCCAGTATCCTAGCGGCGTTTGGGGAAGCGCAAATCCCCCTGGCTGACTCACCGGCGGGGATTGCTGAACAGTTGCGGAAAATCCTCTTTCCTTGATCCTTAACTTGGCCGGCACTAGCGAAGGGCTGCTACTGCCGGTAAAACCGGGCGAGGAGCCGTTTCAATGGACTTAACCCGGCCATTGCCATTGCGATCGGCCCAGTCTGCGGGTTCTGCCTCTAGCAACCAGCGGCGAATCAAACGGGCAATGGTTTTTTGGGCCAGCCCTTCGGCAATGCGACGGCCCATTGTCTGGGTTTCCGGCTTCACCAGCAGTTGGGGCAGCAGTTCCAGGACGACTTGCAGGTTAAATCCAGGCGTTTCTCTCAAAATCACCAAAATATTCTGTAAGTGCTGAATGCTTTCAGGATTGTCGGCCAATTCCGACGGCTGTTGCTGTACCGCCAGGCCAACCTGTTCCCGCACCGAGGCGGAAAGATTAAACCAGGTTCGCCGTCCGTACAAATCGATGGCCCGCGTAATTTCTTCAATCAGGCGATCGCGAATGAAAGTCCCCCGCTCAGAAAACAGAAAATCCAGCGCCTGATCTAACATGCGATCGAACTGGAAATCCTGGGAGTTGCGAGCATTTTTTAGCAGATTTTCCAGGCGATTCCAGCGAAAACGACCTTCTTTAAACAGTAGCTCCCGCAGGGAAGTTCGCAATTCCGGGGACGGGTCAGTCAGCAAGCGTTTGGCCACGTAAGGGTAGGCTTTGCTCAACACCTTAAAACTGGGGTCAATGCCGATGGCAATACCTTCTAGGGTCACCATTGAGCGAATGATCAACGCGTAGTAAGCCGGAACCCGGAAAGGAAACTCGTACATCATCGCCGACATTTGGTCGGTAATGCTCTTAAAATTCAGCTCAGCCACGCTAGCCCCCAAGGCATTGTTAAATACCAGGGCTAGAGCCGGAATAATCGGTCTTACGTCCGTATCCGGGGTTAGAAAATCCAGCTTGATGTAATCCCCCGCGAGGGCTTCGTAATCTCGGTTCACCAAATGTACGATGGCTTCAATTAACCCATAGCGCTGGTAGGGCTTGATGGTGCTCATCATGCCAAAATCCAGATAGGCTAGCTTTCCATCCAGGGTTGCCAGCAAATTACCAGGGTGCGGGTCGGCGTGGAAAAACCCATGTTCGAGCAACTGCCGCAGGGAGCATTCCACCCCCACCTCCACCAAATGGGCAGCATCAATGCCCCGTGCCTGAATTGCCGTGATATCGGTGAGTTTGATGCCCGTAATCCACTCCATCGTCAGGACGCGTCGCCCCGTATAATCCCAATAAATGCCAGGAACGTAGATTTCTGGCAGCTTGCCGTAGAGTTGGGCAAACTTTTCCGCATTGCGCCCTTCTTGAATGTAGTTGAGTTCCTCAAAGATCCGCTCTGCCAGCTCGTCGGCAATGGCCACCAAATCCGAGCGTACGCGCTTAATCCGGCGCTGTACCCAAGCCGCCAGCGATCGCATGATGTAGATATCCAGGGTGACGCCGCGCATCAAATCCGGACGCTGTACCTTGACTGCCACCGTTTCCCCGGTTTTCAGCTTACCTTTGTAAACCTGACCCAGGGAAGCTGCTGCGATCGGCTCTGGGGAGAGTTCGGCGTAAATTTCTTCCGGGGGCGCGCCCAGCTCCTCTTCGATAAAGCGAAAGGCAATTTCGTTGGGAAAGGAGGGCAATTTATCTTGCAGCCGGGTTAGCTCGTCCAAATAGGCCGGCGGCACTAGATCGGGGCGGGTCGAGAGGGCCTGACCGACCTTGATGTAAGTGGGCCCCAATTTGGTGAGCATCTGCCGCAAATTCACCGCCCGGCGCGGCTCGTTCTCCCGCACTTTTCCTAGAAAGCGATCGCCAAGCAGGCGCAGGTAAAACCCCAGAAAATTCCGGAGAATTGCCACCAATCGCCCTAAGACCAGCAGCGGGCGGCGGCGGTAATAAGCCACAATCACTGAGGGATTGTAGCGCCAACTTTCCGGATCGGCATCCTTAACCGGGCCGAGGGATTCTACGTGGTGGGCGGGAATGTAGGCAGGATCGGCAACATCGCTGACAGCCGCCGCTCGCAGTGGGGTAGGCATTGGGGAATGGGTCATGCTGAGCAGGTGGATTCCAAACGGGGCAATTCTTAAATAATTGTAACAATAGCCCAGCCCCAGCCAACCTGGTCTGCGGGGGCAAAAATTCATCAAACCCCGGCCCTGAAAGGCGCAGACAAAAAGTTAACTGGCAGCGATCGCCAGGGATCTTCTAAACTGCGACTAGGGGCCGCCCGAAGCTAGGTCAAGTGTTTACAGGAGCAACGAGTCGTTTGATGGACGCAATGGAATTTTTCCGCCGCAGTGCTGGAGAGTGGCGATCGCAGCGCACCACCCACCATTTACCCTTTCGCCGGGCAGAAACCGGGGGTTCGACCATTCAGGTAGCAACCCTGGGGGCAGAGGCCCCAGAAATCATTGAGCTGTGCCAACTCCACCAGGTAGATCCCATCTTAGCGATCGGCGGCGCGCGGGTGACCTGGAATGGCTCAATGGCCTGGGATAAAGACGACGAAAACCATGAAGGCACGACGGTATTTGCCCTGGTTCCCGACGCCAATCCCCGTAGCGGGCGCTTGCTGCGCGAGCGAGGCTATGCAGAAATCATGCCCGTCATCGGTCGCTACGACATTGACGAAACCGCCGCAATGGTGCTGGTCACCGACTACGAAACCATGAGTATCATCGAACGCTTTTGGTTTGCAGGCCCCGACCTGCGGTTGCGCTTCAGCACCGTTAAACGCTTCGGCGGCTTTACCACGGCCACATTTTGCAGCGAAGTTCGCACCAGCGATCCCCTGCCAATGTCAGCTTCCGCAACCGCTTTGCCCCCCAGCGCCTACGCCATCAGCGGCTGGTAGCAGCCCACAGCCAATTTTGAGCTTGTCTTTTACCGGCTGCACGCAGTATAATGGCATCTTTGGGTTGAATTATTCGTAGAATTTACAGGAGAGTAGAAAAGTTCTATGGCTCGATATCGAGGCCCGCGCTTGCGGGTAGTACGCCGTCTAGGAGAACTGCCTGGATTAACCCGCAAAACCCCTCGGCGGAGCTATCCCCCCGGCCAGCATGGACAAGCCCGCAAAAAGCGCTCAGAATACGCTATTCGGTTGGAAGAAAAGCAAAAGCTGCGCTTTAACTATGGCATCAGCGAGAAACAGTTGATTACCTACGTGCGTAAAGCCCGCCGCGCCACCGGCTCCACCGGACAGTCCCTGCTGCGACTGTTAGAGATGCGCCTAGACAATACGGTCTTTCGCCTGGGGATGGCAGGAACCATTCCCGCCGCCCGTCAGTTGGTCGGCCACGGCCACATCACCGTCAACGGTCGCTCGGTGAATATTCCCAGCTATCAATGCCGCGTTGGTGACGTGATCGCCGTGAGAGACAATGAGCGATCGCGGGATTTAGTGCGGCGCAACATGGAGTATCCCGGTCTAGCCCACCTGCCCACCCACCTGGCGTTTGATAAAAACACCCTGGTTGGCACGGTCAATAGCCTCATTGAGCGAGAATGGATTGCCCTGCAAGTCAATGAACTGCTGGTCGTCGAGTATTATTCCCGCCAGGTCTAATTCCTGGGTTTTCTCCTCGAAAATTCCTGAAGCAGAGCTTCTTGGCTTCTCCCCCTGGTCTGGCTTCTTGCCTAGATCGGGGGGAGATTGATTTAATCGGAGAGCAGCGTCGAGGAAGGGATTGGGGTAATCTGACTGGGCGCTTGGGCAGCCAAGTCCGGCAGCCGCAGCAGCACTCCTGCTAAAAACCAGTAGTAAACAGACACGGGATCGACCGCCAGCGGGTAATAGTGAGGGTTGAAGCTAATTAGAAGTATAAACAGCCATAGGCACAGCCCCAACTGACGCCAAGATCCCTCCGATAGCGAGCGATAGGCTTGCCAGGTCTGAATCGTGAGTAGAGTTACCAGGATAAGCAAGGCACAAATTCCTAAAATCCCAATTTCATAGAGAATTTGGGCATGAAACGCTTCGATTAGCTCGATTTTCCCCAAGCGACGGGCGGCACTATTGGCCCGGCCTAAACCGTTGCCTAACCAGTGCAGGTGATTGGCGATCGCCCAACGCCACTGGTCAAAAATAAAGCCCAGGGGGGGCGTATTTTGCCAGCGCCAAGTCAGGGTTTCAATCTGCTTACTCACCAGGCCCATTCGCAGCACCAGGCCTAGACTACAGCCAGCAATTCCTAGTTTAAGGAGCCGGTGTGGCCGGCGCGATCGCTTAAGAGCAGTATGCCCAGAACCACGAGCGGGACGAGTACCAGAGCCGTTCGCTGACCGGAAATGAGCGAGGCAACCAACAGAGCCAGCAGGGAAACCCCAAACAGAAATTGCCAGCGGCGCTGATTCTCCAGCAAAAAACCACCGCCGACCCAAAAGCTACTAGCAATGAGAAACCAAGCCCACTGCCAAGGAGAGACAAAGGTTCCGGGCAAGCGAATCAGGTTGAACTGCGGGTTGTACAGCAAAGATCCCCCGACAAAACACTGAGCCTGTAGGCTAGCGCGATAAGCCGCTGGCTCTGGCAATTCGCTATTACCTGGACAAATTCCCGCGATTAACAAACCAAACTGCATAAAACACAAAACGCAGCAAATGAGCGACACAATTCCCTGAAGCCGCAGCAAGAAACTGAGATCCCGGCGGTTTCTCAGCCAAACATAACCGCAAAACAGGAGCGGAATGTAACCCAGCCAGGTTTTTAAGCCCAAGATCCCCATCAGTAAGGGACGTTCTCCCGCCGACTGCCATTGTTGCGGCAAATTCACCCAAAAAAAGGTGCCCAAACAGACTAATACCAGAGCGGCGATCGCCCCAAGGAGAGGTTTGTTCTTGGCTTGAAATTGCCAAAAACTAGCTTGAGAAGCCAGAGCCAAGGCAATTAAAGCGGGAAAATAAAACGCATCCTTGGCCAGGTGAAATAGAGAGTAAACGGGTGTATTGTAGGTAATACGGCCGCCAATTGCCTGATAAACTGCGCCGATAGCGTAGGTTACGGTGCCAGCAAAGGGCAAATAAATCAAAAATAGCTCCAATCCCAACCGAGGAAACCGCGCTGAAATGGCGATCGCAATCATTGCTAGCGCCCCAACCATCCCAGCGGTCAATCCCAACCAAAATGCCAGCAGCGAACCGACCAGAACCGCCGCGATCGTCCCCAAACCCCAGAATAATGCCTGCCTATCAGCCGCATCCATACCTATTTAGCAAAGCCTATACAGTGCTTTTTACCACATATCTTTTTTGTATCACGTCGAGATGGTTGGTTACATCAGCAATTTTTCTGGGTCTCGTTGTCAGTTCGTTGCCCCTGTTTTCAGTATCTTCGCCGTTGCCCTCTTGACATTCGTATCATGTTACGGGCTTTCCAATACCCTAAATACCGTCTAGATAGATTCAACTAGATAATCACTGAATTCACTATTCTTAGAAATAAGGTTCAGCCATGCCAAATAGCGACCCAATGATTTTAAGTGGCTTAACCCCGACAAATTGCTCTCAGCCGTGACACTAAGCCCAGAGGCTACTACTACCTCCCAACCCCTAGACGTTAGCCCCAGCAAACTTGCGATCGCCAAGGAAAAGAATTGGTAAAATAGGCAAACCTCCCCCGTAAATCCCTTCAAATTTAAACCCATGATTCAAGTAAGCGCCGCTGCCGTCCGCGAAATCCAGCGAATTCACTCCAGTCAATCCGCAACTGACCGCGCTGTCCGCATTCAAATTCAACCGGGTGGTTGCTGCGGCTATTACTACGTTTTAGAACTCACCGCTCCAGATAACGACGAGCCAATCTATCTCACCAACGGAATTGCCGTCACCATTGACCCAGCCAGTCACTCATACCTGCAAGAATTACAGGTGGATTTTTCCGAAGATCTCATGGGAGGAGGCTTTCGCTTCCACAATCCCAATGCGCAAACAACCTGTAGCTGCGGTGCATCCTTTTCCCCCCCTCAACCCTTGAGGCCCGCCGACAAGCGCTCAAAACTTTATGGTTGCAAATAAAACTTGCCTTACCTCTATAATAGGAATTTGTCGAATATCAACGGCAGTTAGAGAAGACTGCTTCAAACCGACCCTACTCATGCCAACTATTCAACAGCTTATCCGCAGCGAGCGCTTCAAGGCCAAAAAGAAAACCAAGTCTCCCGCCCTCAAAGAGTGTCCCCAGCGGCGGGGCGTTTGCACCCGCGTTTACACGACCACCCCGAAAAACCCAACTCAGCCCTGCGAAAAGTCGCTAGAATCCGACTCACCTCTGGATTTGAAGTGACAGCTTACATCCCTGGTATTGGGCACAACCTTCAGGAACACTCGGTCGTCCTCATTCGCGGCGGACGGGTTAAAGACCTACCTGGGGTACGCTACCATATCATTCGCGGAACGCTGGACGCAACCGGGGTTAAAGACCGCCGCCAAGGCCGCTCTAAATACGGAGCCAAGCGCCCCAAAGCCAAATAACTCCCTATCCAGACCCCGGCTCCGTCTCGTCATCAATCTTATAGAGAAACCCCAAGTAATCCTATGTCTCGTCGTGGATCCCGAAAAAGACGTCCTGTTCCTGCCGATCCCGTCTACAGCAGCCGTCTTGTCAACATGACCATTCGCCGCGTCATGCGCAGTGGCAAGGAGTCTCTAGCTGCCCGGATTGTTTATGAAGCCTTGACCACCGTTGGTCAGCGCACTGGACAAGACCCGCTAGAAACCTTTGAACAAGCTGTACGGAACATTACCCCCCTGGTTGAAGTTAAAGCCCGTCGCGTTGGGGGGCAACTTACCAGGTTCCGATGGAAGTTCGCCAAAACCGGGGAACAACCCTAGCGCTGCGCTGGTTAATTCAATTCGCTCGTAATCGCAACGGTCGCACGATGGCTAGCAAACTGGCCAATGAGATTATGGACGCTGCGAATGAAACAGGAGGAGCCATTCGTAAGCGGGAAGAAACTCACCGGATGGCTGAGGCCAACAAAGCTTTTGCCCACTACCGTTACTAAAGTCACCTTGGGTCAAATTTCTTTATTGGCAAATCAGCTTAACAACAAGGCAACTCGACAAATGAGTCTTAGTCCTTGTCAAACCCAGTTTGCAAAGGAAAGTATAGAATTGTAAATAGTGCGATTAAAAAGTTAGCGACAGAACAACTTGCTATCGCAAGATGAAGGAGGTAGCCGTGACACGTAGTATCCCTCTAGAAAGGGTTCGCAATATGGGTATTGCAGCCCATATTGACGCGGGCAAAACAACAACAACAGAACGCATTCTTTTCTACACTGGTGTAGCTCACAAAATGGGCGAAGTTCATGAGGGAACGACAATCATGGACTGGATGCAGCAGGAGCAAGAACGCGGCATTACCATTACTGCGGCTGCTATTTCTACCAGTTGGCAGGATTGTCGCATTAACATCATTGATACCCCTGGACACGTGGATTTCACCATTGAAGTCGAACGATCCATGCGAGTCCTTGATGGTGTAATTGTAGTTTTTTGTTCTGTTGGCGGCGTGCAGCCCCAGTCGGAAACTGTTTGGCGGCAGGCCGATCGCTATCAGGTGCCGCGCATTGCCTTTGTTAACAAGATGGATAGGACAGGCGCTAACTTTTTCAAAGTTCACCAGCAAATTAAGGATCGACTTCGAGCCAACGCCGTCCCCATCCAGCTTCCCATTGGAAGCGAAACAGCGTTTTCCGGCATCGTTGACTTGGTTCGCATGCGTGCCAAGGTCTATAAAGATGATATTGGCAAGGATATTGAAGATGTGGAGATTCCCGAAGCCATGCAGCAACAAGCAGCAGACTATCGGGCCCTTCTTGTGGAAGCGATCGCCGAAACCGATGAGTCTCTTCTGGAAAAATTTCTGGCAGAAGAAGAATTTAGCGAAGCAGAAATCAAAACTGCCTTGCGGCGAGCCACTATCAACGGGAGTATTGTTCCTTTATTGTGCGGCTCAGCCTTTAAAAATAAGGGCGTGCAATTACTATTAGATGCGGTCGTTGATTATTTACCTTCGCCCCTGGATGTTCCTCCCATCAAAGGTCAGCTTGAAGACGGCACAGAAGCCTCTCGCGAAGCCGACGACAATAAACCCTTCGCCGCCCTAGCGTTTAAGATTACCTCCGATCCCTTCGGTCGCCTAACCTTTATCCGGGTTTATTCTGGCGTCCTGCAAAAGGGCAGCTACGCTTATAATGCCACCAAAGGGCAAAAAGAACGGATTTCCCGCCTGATTATTCTTAAGTCCAACGATCGCATTGAAGTTGACGAACTGCGAGCTGGTGATTTAGGCGCTGCCGTGGGCTTAAAGAACACGACGACGGGCGATACATTGTGCGACGAAAACCACCCTATTATTCTGGAGTCCCTATACGTCCCCGAACCGGTGATTTCCGTGGCGGTGGAACCCAAAACGAAGCAGGACATGGATAAGCTGGCTAAAGCGTTGCAGGGACTATCGGACGAAGACCCGACCTTCCGCGTTAGCACCAACCCCGAAACCAATCAAACCGTGATTGCGGGAATGGGCGAACTGCATCTGGAAATTATTGTTGACCGGATGCTGCGAGAATACAAAGTCGAAGCCAATGTGGGTCAGCCTCAGGTTGCTTATCGGGAAACCATCCGTAGAAGTGCTAAAGCTGAAGGGAAATTTATTCGCCAAAGTGGAGGCAAAGGCCAGTACGGCCACGTAGTCATTGAGCTAGAACCTGGGGAGTTAGGCAGTGGGTTTGAGTTTATCTCCAAAATTGTCGGAGGAGCCATTCCCAAAGAATACGTGCCGGCCATTGAGCAGGGCATGAAAGAAGCTTGCGAATCCGGCATCTTGGCGGGTTATCCCCTGATTGATATCAAAACCCGATTAATTGACGGTTCTTACCACGAGATCGACTCTTCAGAAATAGCTTTTAAAATTGCTGGCTCCATGGCCATTCGCGAAGCCGTTCGTCAAGCTGCCCCTGTATTGCTAGAGCCGCTGATGGAAGTGGAAGTAGAGGCTCCAGAAGCATTTCTTGGCGATGTCATGGGCGATCTCAATTCCCGTCGCGGCAGCATTGAGGGGATGAACAATGAAGGTGGAATTGCTAAAGTCGCTGCTAAGGTTCCCCTCGCAGAGATGTTTGGTTATGCAACCGACATCCGGTCAAAAACCCAGGGTCGGGGCATCTTCTCAATGGAGTTTAGCCACTATGCCGAGGTTCCTCGCACCGTGGCTGAAGCCATCATTGCTAAAAAAGGAGGCATAGCGCCAGCGTTTAGCTCAAGCGACTAAACGGGCGATGTTTCCCGCACTAGCACCAGTGCTGTTGCTGAAGAGCTGTCCAGGGACTTGTTCCCTTGGTGCTCTTCTTTCCAGCGAATCGGATGGCAGAAAACGCCTCCGATCTATTACAATCGCAAAGCGGATCGAGAAAAGGAACACTTAAATACATGGCACGCTCAAAGTTTGAGAGAACAAAACCCCACGTTAACATTGGCACGATCGGCCACGTAGACCACGGTAAGACCACCCTGACGGCTGCCATCACCATGACCCTGGCAGCCCTTGGCCGCGCGAAAGCTCGCAAGTACGAGGACATTGACGCAGCGCCTGAGGAAAAGGCTCGTGGTATTACGATTAACACCGCTCACGTTGAGTACGAAACGGAAAACCGTCACTATGCCCACGTAGACTGCCCCGGACATGCTGACTACGTTAAAACATGATCACGGGCGCCGCTCAGATGGATGGTGGTATTCTGGTGGTTTCTGCCGCCGATGGCCCGATGCCCCAGACCCGCGAACATATCCTGCTAGCCAAACAGGTTGGCGTTCCTAACTTGGTCGTTTTCCTCAACAAGCGCGACATGCTCGATGATGAGGAACTACTGGAGTTGGTTGAGCTGGAAGTTCGAGAATTGCTGAGCGAGTATGATTTCCCAGGGGATGATATTCCCATCGTTTCGGGGTCGGCGCTGAAGGCTGTGGAGGCTATGTCGGCTAATCCCACTACGGCACGGGGTAGTGATGAGTGGGTAGATAAAATCTACGACCTGATGGATCAAGTAGACGATTACATCGTGACGCCTGAGCGAGAAATCGATAAGCCTTTCTTGATGGCGGTTGAAGACGTTTTCTCCATTACGGGTCGCGGTACGGTAGCCACAGGCCGAATCGAGCGTGGGAAAGTTAAGGTCGGTGATAATGTCGAAATCGTAGGCATTCGCGACACTCGCAACGTTACGGTGACCGGGGTTGAGATGTTTCAAAAGTCCTTGGACGAAGGGATGGCAGGCGACAACGTGGGTTTGCTGCTGCGCGGCGTTCAAAAAGACGATATTGAGCGGGGGATGGTGCTGGCTAAGCCTGGTTCAATTACCCCCCATACCTTGTTTGAAGGCGAGGTTTACGTCTTGACCAAGGAAGAGGCGGCCGCCACACTCCCTTCTTTCGCAACTACCGTCCTCAGTTCTACGTCCGCACTACTGATGTCACAGGCACAATCCAAGACTATACTGCTGATGATGGCACGGCGGTAGAAATGGTGATGCCGGGCGATCGCATCAAAATGACGGTGGAGCTGATCAACCCGATCGCCATTGAGCAGGGAATGCGCTTTGCGATTCGCGAGGGCGGTCGCACCATTGGTGCTGGCGTGGTTTCTAAAATCCTTAAGTAGCCCGCCAACCAAGACCTTAAGGCAGCAGATGAGCCTTGTGACTTGTCTGCGCCTTCGTTTTTTGTCAGTGAGTAATTTTTTTTCAATTTCTGAACCTGGACAATTGAACATGGCTACCCTACAGCAACAGAAAATTCGTATTCGCCTCAAAGCCTTCGATCGCCGCCTGCTGGATACTTCCTGCGAAAAAATCGTCGATACGGCCAATCGCACCAACGCTACTGCCATCGGCCCCATACCTTTGCCAACCCAGCGAAAAATTTATTGTGTTCTGCGATCGCCCACGTGGATAAGGATTCTCGCGAACATTTTGAGACGCGCACCCACCAGCGCATCATTGATATTTATCAACCGTCTTCCAAAACCATTGATGCCTTGATGAAGCTAGACCTGCCTGCGGGGGTTGATATTGAGGTCAAACTCTAGGTTCTAGAGGGGAAAGGGGACTGAAAAACCTTGGGATAGCGACTTGTGCGAGGTTTTGCTCCCATCGTCACTCCTAAAATTCGTTATAAAGTAAAGTAGGTTCCGCCCTCAGGCAAAACTGGCTGGTCTGGAAGTTTCCAGTGGCTAGGAGCCAACTTTGGTCTCACTGGCTACGGGTTGGTAATCGCTTATCTGCATAACGCAATCCATCATGGCATCCTCTTCTTCCATTGCTGTCAGAGAGCTTCCTCTGTTTCCTCTTCCAGAGGTCGTGCTATTTCCGGGACGGCCTTTGCCCCTACATATTTTTGAGTTTCGCTACCGCATTATGATGAATACCATTTTGGAGAACGACCGCCGTTTTGGCGTTTTGCGGGTCGATCCCCTTAGTGGTGAAACGGCTTCTGTAGGCTGCTGTGCTGAGATTGTGCGCCATCAACGCTTGCCTGACGATCGCTTAAAGATGCTGACCCTCGGACAGCAACGGTTTCGCCTGTTGGAGTATGTGCGGGAGAAGCCCTATCGCGTCGGTTTGGTGGAATGGTTGGAAGACCGCCCGCCCCAGCAGGATTTGCGATCGCTGGCCCAGGAGGTGAAGCAGCTACTGCAAGATGTCGTCCATTTATCGGGCAAGTTGATCTCCCAAAAAATTGAACTGCCGGAAGACTTGCCGGAGTTGCCTGTGGAGTTGTCCTACTGGATTGCGAGCAACCTTTACGACGCGGCTTCCGAACAGCAGGGACTTCTGGAAATGGAGGAGACGGCCGCACGCTTGCAGCGGGAAATTGAGATTTTGGCTTCGACCCGCAGTCACCTAGCAGCCCGCACCGCCCTCAAAGATGCCTTTACGAATAGCTAGCTTTCTAGCAAAGCAGGTGAATTTTGGCGCTAGGGGTCGAGGTGAAGGGGTAAAACCCGATAATTACCAAAGATTTTAAGTTTTGGGTATGGGCAGCTAGCTCAGTCAGGGCCGCTTGGGTGGCAGCTCCTTGTAAACTCCCTTCCAACTCCACAAAAAAGAGATATTCTCCTAGGGAACGCCTGGCCGGCCGGGATTCAATGCGAGTGAGATTGATCTGGCGCTGGGCGAAGGATTGCAGGGGGTTTACTAAGCTGCCGGGGCGATTGGCGGGCACGTCAAAGGCCAGAGACAGGTGAGTGCCATCGGTGCTGGCTTGCGTTCCCAAGACCCAAAAGCGAGTGCAGTTGTCGGCATAATCATTGATTGACGAGGCTAAAATCGGCAAATTGTAAAGCTGGGCGGCTCTGGGGGCAGCGATCGCAGCGGCACTGGGGCCGTTTAGGTGTTGCAGGGCTTCCGTGGTGGAATTGCTGGGAACCAATAGGGCGTTAGGTAAATGGGTTTCTAGCCAAAGTTGGCATTGAGCGAGGGCTTGGGGATGGGAGTAGACGGTTTTAATCCCAGCTAAGGTTTCCCCACGGGAGAGTAGGGCGTGGGCGATCGGCAAGACCAGTTCTTGCTGAATTTGGAGTTTTCCTAGTTGCCAAAGGTTATCGAGGGTTACGGCAACGCTGCCCTGAATGGAGTTTTCGATGGGCACGACGGCTAGGGTCGCCTCCTGTTGAACCACCGCCCGCATCGCTCTGGCAATGCTGGGATAGGAGCAGAGATGGGCTTCTTGGCTGTGGTGTTGGGCTAGCCAACTGAGGTAGGCCAAGGCTGCGGTTTCGGCGTTAGTTCCGGCAGGCCCGAGGTAGGCAATGACAATCATGGGGTTTCTAGGTCTCTACGTCAGTGGGTGGGGACTCGCGACAGGTTTCTCTCTGGGGCAGTATCCGTAAAATTTATTAAGTTTTATCATGGAAGTAAACGGACACCAAAAGTCACTAATATTTAGAGCATACCCAGTGGCGACAGGCTAAGTTTCTTGAAAAACGGTTAATAAAGTTCATTAAAAAGATACTTAGGATTTATTGAATGACTACCCGCTTTATCGCCAGTGAGACTGTCGAATTGGCAGTTAACCAACAGCAGATTCCCATCCAGCATTATTTGCGGCAGCCCCAGCGCCTCGTTCGCGCGATCGCCAATCCCAATTTGATGGAGCAGTTAAGTGAAAATCGCTTTCGGCTGAAGCTGAGTCCGCTGAATTTTCTAGACTTGTATCAGTTCCAGCCAGTGGCAATTCTGGGGGTTTGGGCTGACGGACAAGGGACAGTGTACATTAAATCAGAAAGTTGTGAAATTCGGGGCATTGACTATATCAACGACCGTTTTACCCTTGATTTACAGGGAAAACTCGCCCCATTGCAGCAGAACGGCCAGACCTTTTTGCGGGGCAGGGCCGATCTGGAGGTTCGGGTTGAGTTGCCCCTGCCCCTCCAGCTAACGCCCCGGCCGATCCTAGAAACCACGGGCAACGGCTTGCTCAAAGGGGTGCTGACTCGGATTAAGCAGCGGCTGTTAAGTCAATTGCTCAAAGATTACCGTCAGTGGGCCACTGCGGAGTCGGGACAACCTCAGCCGGGAACGACCCTATCGGCAGCGGAAAATTCTCCTGCTTAACTTGACGGGCGGGTTTTTCTATCCCAGGGGATTGGCAGGGCCGGAAAGACAAGCGATGGTAGGGAGAAGGGCCGAGCTGTTGTAGGGCCAAGCGGTGGCGCGGGCTGCCGTAGCCTTTATTGGCCGCTAAATCGTAATCTGGGTACTTACGGGACAGTCTCACCATCAACTCATCCCGCCAGACTTTGGCTAGAATACTGGCCGCAGCGATCGCATGCAAATTTTGGTCGCCTTTCACAGTGGGCTGCTGGGGTAGGGCGAGGCCGGGGATGGGCTGCGGGCCATCGATAAGGCAGAATCCGGGCTGTACGGAGAGCCGCACAACCGCCCGTTTCATGGCCAGAAGGGAGGCCTGCAAAATATTGAGGCGATCGATTTCCCGCACCGAAGCGTAACGCACCTGATAAGCGATCGCCAAGTTGTGAATGAGGGGAACGAGAGCAGCGCGACGTTTCGGGGTTAGTTGTTTGCTGTCTTTGACGCCGAGTTGTCGCAGTTGAACCGCCGCAGCTGGGGGAAACACCACAGCAGCAGCAACCACCGGGCCAAACAGTGCGCCCCGCCCAACTTCATCAACCCCTGCAATTAAGGTGTTTTCAGGGGGTAGGGACAGCAATAAAGCCTCTTCTGCGACTATTGACAGCAGTGACAGGGAAAGATTGGAAGCCATAATGAATCGGTGTTCTAGGGCGTTAAGCTAGATCCTAAAGGAAGTTCGCAGCAACAATACCCAGATATCATCATTATTTCCCCCAGAACCTCCCAAAAAAACGATAAATCCTCCAGGGGTCAAAAAGAGATTATCTGTTAAGGGAATTTCATAAAACACTTCGAGCAGGTGGCTGTCTCCGGATCTGCGGCCGTGACCCTGGGAGCCATCCCTGTGGCGATCGCTAAC
>JAAUTE010000340.1 GCA_012031815.1 Chloroflexaceae bacterium | reverse complement strand
GCTCGAAAGGCAGGCAGGGCCCGGATGCGCTCAATGGCCTGGCCCAGGGAAAGCTCCTGCAAATTAGCCTCCAGAGAAACCTGACGGTTGCGGTTAAAACGATTAATTTCTGCCGGGCCGCTCCCCAACCGCAGGGTCGCCACCGCTGACAGCGGCACTAAGGTGCCATCCCTGGCCGGAACCCACAGATTTTTAACGGTTTCTAAATCCTTGCGGTGGCGGGGATCGATCTGCACGCGAATGGGAATTTGGCGGTCGGGCAGGTTAAATTTCGCTAAAGCAAATTCATTATCCCCAATCAACGCCAAAGACGCTGTTCTCGCGATCGCCTCCACGGAGACCCCCAGATCCCCGGCGCGATCGGCGATGGGTTCCACGATTAATTCCGGTTTGACCAAACTGACGCTAGAAGTCACATCCACCAATCCGGGGAGGTCTCGCATTTGGGTTTCCAGAGCGATCGCGGCTTGTACGAGAGATTCAGGATTGTCGCTTTTAAGAACAATCGAGACATCTTTATCGGAACCCCCCGCCCCCTGGCCGCGAAAACTAATTCTGGCTCCCGGAATCTCTCGAAAACGCTCCCGCATCCGCTGCTCGAATTCCCGCTGGGACAGTTCCCGCTCGGCCTTGGGAATTAAATTGGCGTAAATCAGGGCAGTGTTAATCTTTTCTTGGCCAATCGTCCCCAGGGTGCTGGCTACCTCCGGCTGGGTCAAAAGTAACTGACTAATGCGGCTGATAGTAGCTTCGGTATCTTTAAGAGGCGTTCCCGGCGGCATTTCCACCGAAACCAGACTGATTCCCCGATCGCCGCTGTCAAATAACCCCGTAGGAATGAAAGGAACCAGTTGCAAGCTGCCGATAAATAGGGCAAGGGCAATGAGTAATGTCGTCAACCGATGGCGCAAAGACCATTTCAGTAAGCTGCGATAGGGCCAAATCCGCTTACGGGGGTCGGTTGCGCCCCGGCAGCAGCCGCCGCTCTGCTCCGAGACAGCCCTGCCAGCCTTGGGTTTGAGCAGATAAGCGCTGAGCAGGGGGGTTACTGTTGTTGCGACCAAGGTCGAGAACATGGTTGAAACAGCAACTGTTACCCCAAAGGGCTGAAAAAACTGCCCTGGAATCCCGCCCATGAAGGCTACGGGTAAAAAGACCGCCACAATGGTTGCCGTCGTTGCTACCACCGCCAAACCAATCTCTCTCGCGGCATCCAGCGCCGCTTGAAAAGGTTTTTTGCCCATCTGCAAATGTTGATCGATGTTTTCGATCATGCAAATGGCGTCGTCCACCAAATTTCCCAACGCCAGGGCTAGAGCCAGCAGCGTCATGCCGTTGAGGGTGTAGTTGAGGAACTTCATGACGAAAAAGGTGGGAATTACCGATAAAGGTAGGGCCACCGCCGTAATCAGGGTTGGTCGCCATTCCCGCAAAAAGAGGCCCACGCTAATAATCGTCAGCACGCAGCCGATCCACAGGGCGTCAATGGTGCCCTTGTAGGAATCACGAATGTTATCGGCCTGTGAAAAAATGAGACTCAGTTCAATATCTGCCGGTAACGCCTGCTCCAGTTCGGCGATCGCTTTTTTCACCCCTTCTTCGACGGTAACCAGGGTGCTGCCTGTGCTGCGCTGTACTGAGAAGGCAACCACGGGTTTGTCATTGAGGAAAGCCGACTGTCGGGCTTCGCCGTGGCTGTCTTCCACCCGACCGAAATTGAGTAGAGGCACGGTGTCGCCGTTGGGCAGCACAATGGAATAATTTCGCAACTCAGCCACGGTTTTGGCACTGCCCAGGGTACGGACATTTTGCTCGCTGCCCCCCACCTCCGCTCTTCCGCCGGGGAGGTTGATGTTAAAGTCCCGGATCTGGTCGTTAACCTGGGTGGCGGTGATGCCGTAAGCTTGGAGGCGAGCCGGGTCGAGGTCGATGCGAATTTCCCGGTTTAGTCCCCCCAACCGATTAATTTGAGCAACTCCCGCTACATTTAACAGTCGCCGCGCAATTTGGCGATCGAGAATATCGCTGAGTTCTTCCACCGATCGCCCCTCGGAAGCAACGGCATAGGTGATAATGGCTCCCCCCGCAAAATCCACCCGCTGCACGATGGGTTCATTGATGTCGTCGGGCAAATCCTGGCGAATCTGGGAAATGGCGTTGCGGACATCGTTGGTGGCGCGATCGCTGTCGGTTCCCAGCAGGAATTCGATTTGCGTCTCCGAGCGTCCGTCGGTAATGGTGGAGGTAATGTTGTCGATGTTGTCCAATCCGGCGATCGCGTCTTCAACTTTTTTGGTGATCTGGGATTCCAACTCTTCTGGCCCCGCTCCCTGTTGGGTGACGGAGACGGAGACCAGAGGAATGTCAATATTGGGATTATTGTCGATTCCCAGGGTTAAAAAGCAAAAAACGCCGACAATGCCCATTACCAGGAAAGCAACAATGGTGGGCACCGGATTTTTAATTGACCAGGCAGACAGGTGAAAGGACATGGGGACTCAGGGAGAAAAGGGAGAGCAGAATTAACAATCAAACATCACCAAAGCATTCTGGAACTATGAGCAATTATTGCGGTAGGATTTCTACCTTGTCGTTATTTTTAAGAAATGCTGCCCCTTTAACCACCACCCGGTCTTGGGGCGAAAGTCCGCTCAAAATCTCAATGCGGCCATCGCCTAAAATTTCCCCTGCGGTCACGGTTTGAGCCTGGACGCGATTCTCCGGTTGCAGAATGTAAACAATGATGCTGCCATTGGTTTGGGGAAGAACCGCTGCGGCAGGAACCGTCAATCCCGTTGTGGTGGCGATGGTGACCGCTCCTCGCAAAAACATCCCCGGTTTCAAGGATTTTACTGCCGGTAAATTCACTTTGACCGTGGCTTGGCGGGAGGTTTCTGTCACGATGGGGTCAATCTCTCGCACCGTTCCTCGCAGCGCCAGGCGGCGATCGCTGTCGGAGGTAATGTCTACGGCTTGGCCAGGTCGAATTTGGGTTAGCTCGGTTTCGGGAATTTGCAAGCGCAACTCCAGACGCCCCTGTTCGATGATGGTAAAAAGCTGCTCCGAACTGGAGGTAATATCGCCGAGACGGGCATTTCTTTGGGCAATTTTGCCAGAAACCGGCGCTAAAACTTGGGTGTCTTTGAGTTGTGCCAGCACCAATTGCTCCTGGGCTTTGGCTCCGGCCAGTTGGGCCCTAGCTTGGGCGATCGCCTCTGGCCGAGGCCCGGCTAACAGTTCATTTAATTGTTCCTGAGCTTCTCGAAATTCGGCTTCCGCTTCCTGAAGATCGGAGGTCGTGCTGCGGGCTTCATTAATCGCTTCATCCAGGCGGTCTCATCACCGACTG
>JAAUTE010000339.1 GCA_012031815.1 Chloroflexaceae bacterium | reverse complement strand
GAGAATCAGGGTTTGAGCGCTGTTAGCGGCGTCAGTTTCTGGCCATAACAAAAGTAATTTATTTTGAAAAATTTAAAGCCTTGAAGCCCGATCTCTAAAACCCTGACGGGGTTTTAATCGTACACATAGTCACCTTGACAGGGGTACCCTACTTGGGCATCCAAGGGTCATAAGTCACAGGAGGAGTGGAAAATGAGACGGATTTTTTGGGCGCTGGTGCTGGTGCTGTTGCCCTTGGGGGCTTGCTCGACGGATAAACCTCCGGTTACGGAAACTGGGGCGGCAGTTCAACCGCTGGTAACCGGGGCCATTCCTGACCAAGACCCGGAGAAGTTGCAGCGACTCTACGATAAGTTAGCTACTTACCTAGCAACGGAGTTGGGCGTGCCCGTGGCATACAAGCCGGTCACCGACTATGCCGCTGCGGTTACTGCTTTTAAGGTCGGGGATCTGGATCTGGTGTGGTTTGGCGGCTTAACTGGCGTTCAGGCTCGCTTACAAGTTCCGGGGGCAGAGCGATCGCGCAACGGGATATTGATGCCGAGTTTCACAGTGTTTTATTGCCAATAAAAGTAGTGGCATTGAACCCATTGAGGATATCAAGGGCTTGCAGGCGCTCAAGGGACGGAGTTTTACCTTTGGCAGCGAGTCTTCTACGTCGGGCCGCTTGATGCCCCAGTATTTTTTGGCGCAGGCTCAGGTGAAACTGGAGGATTTTAAAGGGGAAGCGGGATTTTCCCAGTCCCATGACGCCACGCTAAAACTGGTGGAAGCGGGCACTTACGAGGTGGGCGTGCTGAATGAACAGGTGTGGAACAGTCGGGTTGAGGCGGGAGAGGTGGATCTGGAGCGGGTGCAGGTAGTTTGGCGCACTCCGGCTTACTACGATTACCATTGGGTGGTGAATCCCGCCGTTAGAGAACGCTACGGAGAGGATTTTGGGGAACGGTTGCAGGCAGCCTTGCTCAAACTCGATCCCACTGTCCCGGAACACCAGGAAATTTTGGAGCTGTTTGGGGCCAGCAAATTTATCCCCACGGAAAACTCAAACTACAGCCAGATTGAAGCTGTGGGCCGTCAAATTGGCAAGATTAATTAAGGTGCGTTGTTGTGATGTTGCTTGTCGATGACCTCTTCCTCTCCGGTGTTTGAACTTAAGCAGGTCAGCCAGCGCTACGATCGCCTGTTGGCGTTGCGGGAGATTTCCTTGCAGATTGAGGCGGGGGAGCGAGTGGCCCTGGTGGGGGCGAGCGGGGCGGGAAAAAGCACTTTGATTCGGCTGCTCAATGGCACGCTGTTACCGACGGAGGACAGGTTTGGGCCTTGGGGTGCAATTTCAACCGCCTGTCTCCCCATCAATTGCGCCAGGTGCAGCGTCAGATCGGCACGGTTTATCAACAGTTTCATTTGATCGAGAATTTGGCAGTCATACACAATGTTAATGCGGGACAGTTGGGGCGCTGGTCGTTCTTTAAGGCCTTATTGTCCCTGGTTTACCCGTTAGAAATAGAAACAGCAGCTCAGGCACTCCAACGGGTGGGTATTCCTGAAAAGCTCTATGTGCGTTGCGATCGCCTTTCTGGGGGCCAACAGCAGCGGGTGGCCCTGGCGCGGGTGTTGGTGCAAGATCCGCTGGTCATTCTAGGAGACGAACCAGTGGCGAGCCTCGATCCAGCTTTGAGCCGCGAGGTAATGGATTTACTCACGCAATTAGTACAGGGAGCCAATAAAACCCTGGTGGTGAGTTTGCATTCCATTGAGTTGGCGCAACGATATTGCGATCGCCTGATTGGGTTACGGCAGGGGAATATTTTGTTCGATGCTCCAGCCAAAACGGTTTCGCCAGAGCTAATTGAGGAGCTGTACCGTTAAAATCAACCGCTATTGTAGAAAGAGACGCTCGGAATTTAATGGCTGAAATCCAATAGTAAACCCAAGGAGAATGGCGGGCTTGGTACATTCCTGGTTAGTGAATCGGCGGTTGCTTTGGGGACTGGTTGCGCTGGGGGCGATCGCGGTTTCGTTGCAGTCGGCGGGTTTATTTGAGCAAACGGTGTTTAATCCGGGGGGAGTGAATCAACTGGGGCAGTTTTTGATTGCCAGTGTTCATCCCGATCTGAGCAGAGAATTTCTGACTGTAGCAGTTAGGGCAGCTTGGGTAACTTTAGCCTATGGAGTGTGTGGTACGGTTTTAAGCGTTGGGGCCGGCTTTATCGGCGGCATTTTGGCCTCAAAAGTTTGGTGGGCGGCGGTGTTTCCTCGTACCCAGGGGCGATGGCTGTGGCTCACCATTCGCGCCATGCTAGCTATTCCTCGCGCTATTCATGAATTAATCTGGGGACTATTTTTTATCAACATTTTTGGACTCGATCCCCTTGCAGCAATTTTGGCGATCGCAATTCCCTACGGAGCAATTGTAACTAAAGTATTTTCAGAAATCCTGGATGAAACCCCGCGTCAGCCGCTGTTAGTTTTGCTTAATAGTGGGGTAGCTCCCCTAACGGCCTTTAGTTACAGCCTGATTCCCCAAGCTTGGCTGAATTTAGTTTCCTATGCGTCCTATCGCTTTGAATGTTCTTTGCGATCGGCGGCGGTGTTGGGAATTATTGGGGCAGGTGGCTTGGGCTACGAAATTTTGCTCAGCTTACAATCTCTGCGTTACGAGCAATTATGGACGCTGTTTTATGCCTTGTTTTTCCTCAACGGGTTAGTAGATTTAAGCAGTGCCGGGTTGCGCCGACGGTTGGGATCGCCGAGTCGTTTGGATTTAAATCTTTCCAAAGGATTGGCAACTGGCCGCGTCGCTAAAACCGATTTTAAGCCACGGCGATCGCTCCGGTTCAATCCCGTTTTATGGCTCGTGGGATTCATCGGAGTATTGCTGGTTCCGGTTTGCTTTCGCTTGACGGGCGCAGATTTCAGTAAACTCTGGTCTGGACAAACCTTGACGTTATTAACCAATATCACCGGAGCTACTTGGCCGCCAAACTTTGCCCCCGAACAGTTGCCGCAACTTTTTTCTCTTTCTTTGCAAACCCTAGCCATGTCAATTTTGGCGATCGCCGTTGCGGGATTGGGCGGAATAATTTTATCGTTTCCAGCGGCTTCTAACTTTTTCTTGGCGGGCGGCTTGCTCAGTTCTGGGGGACAGGGATTTGGCGATCGCGTTTTGGCTTGGGGACTGTTACTGGTAACGCGGGGAATTTTATTAATGGCTCGCTCGATTCCTGCACCGATTTGGGCGTTTGGTAGCGTCTGTTTGTCTGGTTCCCTGGACTGTTACCGGGGGTGCGAGTCGCCTTGGGGATTTCGACAATTTAGGTTATTCTTGGTCGGCGTAATGGCAGAGGGAATTGAAAATCTA
>JAAUTE010000068.1 GCA_012031815.1 Chloroflexaceae bacterium | reverse complement strand
AGCCTGGGATACGGAAACCACCGCATTAAATGGGCGAGACGCAGAATTGGTGGGCATTGGCTGTTGCTGGGGCGCTCAAACCGATGAAATTGCCTACATTCCCACCCATCATAGTGATGGCATCCATCTGGAAAAAGCCCAAGTTCTAGCGGCATTGCGTCCCATTTTAGAAAGTGAAAATTATCCCAAAGCCTTACAAAATGCCAAATTCGATCGCGTCATTCTCAAACATCAAGGCATTTCCTTAAAAGGCGTTGTCTTCGACACAATGCTAGCTAGTTACGTCCTCCATCCTGAACAAACCCACAAACTTGATGAAATTGCCAGACGGTACTTATCAGGAATGACCTCCCAAAAATATCAAGACCTGGGCATTCCCAAAGGCAAAACCCTGGCGGATTTACCCATTGAGCAAGTCGCCGACTATTGTGGCATGGATGCCTACGTTACTTTTAAACTGGTTCCACTGTTACGAGCAGAACTGGCTAAACTTCCTGAATTAGAACAGCTTTTACTCACGGTAGAACAGCCCTTGGAACCAGTTTTAGCGGAAATGGAAGACCGGGGTATTCGCATTGATACCCAATATTTGCAAACCCTCTCTAGACAGTTAGAAACAGATTTGCAGCACCTTGAAACCCAGACTCATGAATTGGCGGGCGTTGCGTTTAATCTTGGCTCGCCCAAACAGCTTGGCGAAATTTTATTTGAAACCCTGGGCTTAGACAAAAGCAAATCTCGGAAAACTAAAACGGGCTATTCCACCGATCATGCCACCCTAGAACGGTTAGAAAATGACCATCCGTTGGTAGGCAAAATTTTAGAACATCGCACCCTCGCCAAACTCAAATCCACCTATGTTGATGCCCTACCTGTGCTGGTTCGTCCCGATACAGGGCGCGTTCACACCAATTTTAATCAGGCGGTAACCACAACTGGGCGGCTGTCTTCCTCCGATCCCAATCTGCAAAATATTCCCATTCGTACCGAATTTTCCCGTAAGATTCGCCAAGCTTTTCTACCGGAACCGGGCTGGCATTTGGTCTCTGTGGATTACTCCCAAATCGAGCTGCGAATTCTCGCCCATTTATCTCAGCAACCCGTCTTGTTGGAAGCCTACCGCACTGGACAAGACGTGCATCGCGTCACCGCCCAATTGATTTTTGACAAAGAACAGGTTACCGCCGAAGAACGTCGCCTGGGAAAAATTATTAACTTTGGCGTGATTTATGGCATGGCCCCAACGGTTTGCCAGAGAAGCCGGGGCAACGACTGCCGAGGGACGGGCGTTTATTGACAAATATCGCCATCGCTACGCTGAAATCTTCACCTACCTCGATCGCATGAAACAAGAAGCCCTAGCCAACGGGTATGTCACGACGATTTTGGGACGTCGCCGTCATTTCCAGTTCACCAGCGCCAGCCTGCAACAATTGCACGGGTCAGCTCCAGCCTCCATCAACCTCGACAAACTCAAACTCACCAACCAGGACGCCCAACTCCTGCGAGCCGCTGCCAACGCGCCTATCCAGGGTTCCAGCGCCGATATCATCAAAATTGCGATGGTGAGGCTTCACGAAATTCTTCGAAGCTATCAGGCCCGACTGCTGTTGCAGGTTCATGACGAGCTGGTGTTTGAAGTTCCTCCCCAAGAATGGGTAGAACTGGCCCCTCAAATTCAGTCCATAATGGAAAATGCCGTCTCGCTGAGCGTTCCCCTGAAAGTTGATATTAATATCGGTAAAAACTGGATGGATGCCAAGTAATGCGCCCTTTATCGACGGGGCCCATCCATTAATCCCATAAGCGGCCCTAGGAGTGCCCCAAACACAAATCCCCCCGCGTGGCCCAGTAGGCAACCCCCCCCGTGTTTGGGTCAAGTCCGAGACTGAGAACGCTAGAGACTGCTTGCTGGACAAACCAGATGCCCAAATACCAAACCGCCGGAATCCGCACCGTGGTTACGAAAAATCCCAAAAACAACAGCGTTAGAATTCTCGCGTGGGGAAACCGCAAGATGTAGGCTCCCATCACCCCCGCGATCGCGCCACTGGCCCCCAGGGAAGGAACATCCGATCCCATTGAAAAGAACCACTGAGATAGGGCTGCTAAAATGCCACAAGTTAAATAAAACAGCAAAAACTTAACGTGGCCAAGCTGGTCTTCAATATTATTGCCAAAAATCCAGAGAAATAGCATATTCCCAATTAAATGGAGCCATCCCCCGTGGAGAAATTGGGAAGTAATGGGGGTCAGCCATTCGGCCACCGGCTGTCCTACGACCTGTCCGCCTAAACCGGCGCTCAACTCCACAGGAACCACCGCAAACAACCGAAAAAAGCTTTCAAGTTGGGTCTCCGGTAAACTCAACTCATAAAAAAAGATAACCACATTAAGGGCAATCAAGGCCAGGGTCACCACTGGCGTCTTTGTCGTCGGGTTGTCGTCGTTAATCGGAAACACGGCAAATCATTCCCCCTAAAGAACACAGGCAGCGATCGCAAAATAGAGTCAGTCTATGGCACCCACTTATTGGGTTTACGATAAAACCCCTCCCAGGAAAATCACTCGGAGGGGCCACCTGTCAGAGAACGAGAGAGGGCTAACTACGGTTCAACCGTAATCTTGGCGACCATGCCAGCGCCCCGGTGGGGTTGGCAGTAGTAGGCGTAATCGCCTGCGGGTGCATCTTCAGGGAAGGTGGATTCATAGGATTCGCCATTGGCAAAAAGGAGCTTGGACTGAGAGAGATCTTTGGCTAATCCTTTCGCCGCAGCGGGAACCTTGGAAACATCAAAAACCGCATTGTGGGGAGCGAGCTTATTATTGACCCACTTCACCGTGTCGCCGGGCTTAACCGTGAGCTTATCGGGGACAAACTTGAGCTGTCCGTTATCAGCCCCCATTTTGATCGTGTAGGTTTCGGCGGAAGCAGGTGTAGCAGAGAGGAAGAAGCTACTAACCACCAGTAGAACCAGGGAAAAAATTAAAACCAGCTTATTTTTCATCTTTCTTGACTCTTAGGGAAATGCTTGACCTGAAGCAGGTTGTGTTGACTTTTTTTACAATTTTATAACTTTTGGGAGGAAAAAACTCAGGTTGCCCTAGCCCGCTCCCCAAGGCTCAAGCCCAGGCTCCATCATTTTCTCAACTCCCAGCGGCAAGCATTAGTTAACTGCCTTACCGCCGCCCCAAACAGCACCCAGATTGTTGGCCTGAACCAAAATATAGCCAGAGACAGCCCGCAGGTCTTCCTCATTGTAATTGCGCATTTCTGACCAGAGATCGGAACGGGTGGTATTGGGATGGAAAAGGGTTATTTCATCTTCTCCATCGTAGGTGTAGGGATACTTCAGGTAGGAAACCAGGGTTTCAATATTATCGCGGGGGGGGTAGGCATTTTGCAATGCGCTCAAACCCAGTCCCACGTTGGGGTTGGTTTTGGTTCTACCGCCTAGATGACACTGAGAACAGGTGTCATTAAAGAGGAACTTGCCCCGCGCCACCTGTTCATTGGTGACGACGGTGGTTGCTCCCGTATCGTTGAGGCTAACAGTCCGAACCTCTTGGGGCAGCTTGAGCGCCGTAGCGCTGTCAACAAATCCCAGGGCTAGAAGTAGTACGGCGACAGTCAGAAAAATAAATCGCTTTAGCATCTTTCTCCTCAAAAGTATCTGATTAATGGCAGTTTTTACCGGTTTATGCCGTGGATCTCCGCTCTTTAGGGGTGTAGTTTGGCGATAAGTGGCGATCGCACTTTTTTAATTGACGGTTGCCTCGGTTTCTGAATCGAAGCGGCGAGACAAAATCTGGGAAATCAGTGCTTTAACATCTTCTAGCGCCAAACAAGTCTGCCCGTCTTTGTAAGCAATTTCTAATTGGTCGCATAGGTGGAATATGCGCTCTAGGGAGAGATTATATTCCGCTGCGATATCGGCAATAGAGAGATCGGCAAACCCCATAATGCTTACCCAGCCGCACTCAAGGCGAAGATCAACTAGACACCATACATATCATGCCATTCAACCGTCCCCTTTCCGCCACTGAAAAACCCTGTCACAATGAAGGTATAGAAATGTAAATTACCCTTGACTAGTTCATGGTGCTTCGTGATTTTTTTCTGGGTCAGCGCTCTGACGAAACCTTAGAACGATTGCGTCAGGCCGATCGCCGCTGGGCAGAGTTGCGGACAGGTCGGTGGACAATTCCTAGACCTATCGACCAAAGCCGGGAGTCTTTAGGAGAAATACAGTGGGATGTGGTAATTTGTGGAGGAACCTTGGGAATTTTACTGGGTGCGGCCCTGCAACGTCAGGGCTGGCGCGTGGTGCTGCTAGAGCGGGGCGTCCTCCGGGGTCGGGAGCAGGAATGGAATATTTCTCGCCGAGAATTGCTGATATTTGTGGAATTGGCTCTCTTAAGCGAAGCGGAGTTGGCAGGGGCGATCGCGACGGAGTACAACCCGGCCCGGGTTGGCTTTGCGGGAGGGTATGAATTGTGGGTGCGAGACGTGCTGAATGTGGGGGTCGATCCGATTTATTTACTGGAGCGGCTGAAGGCGACGTTTTTGGCAGCGGGCGGGACGCTGTGGGAGCAAGCGCCCTTTGAGGGAGCGACGGTGCATCCTGACGGGGTGTTGGTGCGGGCTGGGGGAACTAAACTGACGGCTCGCTTGCTGGTGGACGGCATGGGGCATTTTTCGCCGATCGCGCTTCAGGCACGGGGAGGAGGGAAACCGGAGGCAGTGTGCTTGGTGGTGGGAAGCTGTGCTGCCGGCTATCCCCACAATGAAACGGGGGATTTGATTTTCACTTTTACGCCCATCGCCCATCACTGCCAGTATTTTTGGGAAGCCTTTCCGGCAAGGGAGGGGCGGACGACCTATTTGTTTACCTATGTGGATGCCCAGCCGGAACGGCCCGCTCTGGAATTTTTGCTGGAGGAATATTTGCGCCTGTTGCCGGAGTATCAGCAGGTGGATTTGGCTGAGCTGGCGTTTAAACGCTTTTTATGGGGATTTTTTCCGGCTTATCACCAGAGTCCTCTGCGATCGCCCTGGCCGCGAATTTTGGCCATTGGGGATAGCAGCGGCAATCAGTCGCCGGTGAGTTTTGGCGGATTTGGGGCAATGGTGCGGCACTTGCAGCGCTTGACGGCGGGCATTGAGGAGGCGTTGGCAGCGGATGCCTTGAGTCGGGCAGATCTGTGCTTATTACAGCCTTATCAACCCAATATTGGCGTAACTTGGTTATTTCAGCGGACGATGACCGTGCCAGCGGGACGGGATGTGCCGCCCCATCAGATCAATGATTTAATGAGTGGGGTATTTGCGGCGATGGAGCAGTGGGGAGACCCAGTTTTAAAACCGTTTTTGCAGGATGTGGTGCAATTTTCCGCCCTTTCCCAAACCCTGCCCCTGGTTAATCCCCGCTTAGTTTTGCCTTTGTTGCCCCAGGTGGGCTTGCCAGCGCTTTTAGACTGGAGCCGTCATTACTTGAATTTAGCCCTCTATAGTGCTCTGTATCCTACGGGACAGGCTCTCTCTCCCCTTTTCCCCCACTTGCCTCCCCGCGCTCGCTATGTTTGCGATCGCCTCCTGGACGCCTGGAAATATGGCTCTGGCGGCGATTACCACTTGAGGTGAATCCCTACAGAAAAAAACGGCCGATCGGGCAACTAAACCCTGGCAATAGCGGTGAGGTCAACGGGTCGTCACAGATGAGGGTTGTTACCAAAACTAACTGTCCCTGGTTGCGCCGATAAATTTCGAGTTGTTTGGTTAAACGATCGGCGATCCAATACTCAATAACGCCGTGGATGGAATACAGCTTGCGTTTGACTTGGCGATCGCGGCGGCTGTTATTGACGCCGGGGGAGAGGACTTCGACGATTAATTCGGGAAAGGCGTTTAAATGTCCCGCTTCATCCTCAATCAAGGCTAGCCGCTCATTGCTAACCCAGACCACATCGGGAATCACATTATCGGTTTCTGTCGCAATGATCCCGGGAGACGGAATGGCCTGACCTGACCCAGAACTTTCCGACCAGGCATCGAGGGCGCGATAAATTTTGCCTGCAACCTGCTGATGTTTGCGGTGGGGCGATCGCGTCACCAATAATTCTCCGTCAATGATTTCATAGCGAATGCCTTCGCTTTGGGGCAACAGTTCTAGATCCCGGCTAGTCCAGGGCAGCGGTTTGGCTTGAGTCATGAGGGGCGCTCCTAACCAAAAGTAAGGGCGAGTTTGGGGACAAGGGCAATTTCTGGCTCGATCCGTGAAGGGTTTAACTTCCCCCGTCTTAGGAGCGAAGTTTAGCCAGATCTTCCGGCTTAACCGCTCCCCCGTTCGGTGATAATCGCTGCAATCAAGGCGGCGGGAGTCACGTCGAAGGCTGGATTATAAAATTCCACCCCGGGGGCACACAACACCGTGGAGCCAATTTGATAAATTTCCCTGGGATCTCGTTCTTCAATGGGAATGCCGCTGCCATCAGATAATTCAAAATCAATGGTAGACAGAGGCGCTGCCACAAAAAACGGAATATTATGCGATCGCGCGGCGATGGCCAGGCCGTAGGTGCCAATTTTATTGGCCGTGTCCCCATTGGCCGCAATGCGATCGGCCCCCACAATCACCCCATCGATCCGGCCCAGCTTCATGCAGTGGGCTGCCATACTATCGGTGATTAAGGTGACCGGAATCCCTTCTTGGACGCATTCCCAGGTGGTGAGTTTGGCTCCCTGCAAGCGAGGACGGGTTTCATCGGCATAAACCCTCGCCAGTCGCCCGGCCGACCAAGCCGCCCGAATGATCCCCAACGCCGTACCGTAACCCGCCGTCGCCAAGGCTCCCGTATTACAGTGGGTCAGTAGGGTTAGCGCCTCCGGTTGGGCTGGCAGCACCGAGAGACCCTGTTGGCCAATTTCCTGGCAGGTCTGTAAATCCTCTGCCTGGATGGCTTGGGCGGTTTCCAGCAGCGCCTGCTCGATCTCCTCCACTGTCCCCAGGGTTTCGTAGGCGGTTCTGAGCATCCGGGAAATGGCCCAAAAGAGATTGACGGCGGTGGGTCGGGTTTGGCGCAGTTTTTCGGCAACGGTTTCTAAGTGCTGCAAAAATAGGTCTCTGCGATCGCTTTGTCTCTCTCTGGCACCTAAATACATGCCATAGGCTGCCGCAATGCCGATCGCCGGGGCCGCGCACAATCATAGAGGCGATCGCCACGGCCATATCCTCACAGCGGCTAATTTCGACGATGGCATATTCTTGGGGCAGTCGCGTTTGGTCGATGAGAAACACCTTATCTTCGCGCCAAACCACGGGATAAATGGGATGAATGGGAAACTTCATGGCAGGAAGCAATTGAGGAATAAGCAAGCAGTTATGGAGCAAAGCCTCCGGTTTCTCTCCTCTGATACAAGCCTCAATCAGAGTCAGAGTACATGATTAATTATTATGACTGTTAATTCTCAGCGTTTAAAAACCCTCCAGCGCATCCGCCGACTCAGCCGCCTCCTGGATACGGCCATTAGAATTCCTGGCACTGGCGTTCGTATCGGGCTAGATCCGATTATGGGCCTGGTTCCTGGCGCGGGCGATGCGGTCACGACTGCTTTCTCGGCGTACTTGATTTTCCTGGCAGCTCACTTTGGCCTGCCGCGATCGCTGCTCTTCAAAATGATGGGCAATGTGGGTTTGGAATTTGTTGTGGGCGCAGTACCCTTATTTGGGGATATTTTTGACGCTTTTTTCAAGTCCAATATCCGCAATTTGGCAATTTTGGAAACTTTTTTAGCGGTTAGCGACCCAGATTTGGAAGCCTCGGTTCCGCCTATGCCGGAAGTGGAACAGCGTCAACTCCAAACCCTAAAGCGTTAGCACCACTGGTTTTTCAAGTGAACAACAATTTGGGCGATTCCCCACGGGAATCGCCCTTTTCACTGTGAATAAACAGTTTGTTATTTGAGATTTCCGGCTGGCTGCTAAGGGCATCGGCTATGTCCGCCTAGCTAAAGGAAGCATGGCTGCGATCGTAGGTATCTCTAAAGCTAGGGTTGGGTTTGCCCTGAACCGTGCCTTCATAGCTACCTTCGGCAATATCAAAGCCAATTTCAGCCGCAGCCCGGTTGAGCATGGTTTGCTGGCGGTTTTTGATCAGCTGGTGGTGACGAATCATGAGTGCGCGGGCGCGATTTTGCGTGTCCATAGTTTTTTCTTGGGTTTGCCGTCAATTAATTGCTTTTTTCTTCCCACAATCAATATAGCAAGATTCTGTAGCAAATTTTACAAAACTCTCTTTTCATAAGGTATTTAAATAATTTTTACTGAATAAATAAGCAAATAAAAACCCGCCGTACAGCGGGGAGGGAAATTAGCCAAGGAAAAAGGGCTTGAAGCCAGATTTTTCGAGAAAATCAATCAATATAGGCTACTGGGGCTGATTGCGGATTAATTGACGGCAACCCGCGCAGTCGCAACCAAATTTAGCGATCGCCTGAGCTTCTTCTTCGGCCCACTTAGCAGCCTGAGCCGAGGCGTCTCCGGAGCAGCCGCAATCAAAGGCTTCGGTAACTTCGTAGTTCTCGTAGCCGGGAGCCGCGAAAACAAATTCCGGGCTAGCCGGGACATTGGCCAGGGCGGGCTGGGCGGCCATGAGCGCGATCGCCACAGAGCCGGAGCAGCCGAGGAGGGTCAGCACATCTTGTCTCATAGTAAATTTCCTCACAAAAATCAGTTATCAGAATGCCATCAACTCCTTTAATCCAGGCATTTTTGGCTATTTGTCCAAATTTGGAAGCGACATAAAGTGTTCCAGATGCCTTTAAGTTAGCACGGGAACCTAGATTGCGTTTTTTTGGCTAGACCAGAACGGGCTGGAGAAGACCTAGGGGCTAGGCCCGCCGGACCCCACCAACAGCTTTACCAACAAGGGAACGATCGCCACCACGCTGATCAAGCGCACCAAATGGATCGTCATCACGACGCTGATTTTCGCGCCCATATCCAGGGCAATCAGACTCATATCGGACATGCCACCGGGAGCAGTGCTTAAAAATGCCGTTAATTCTTCAATTCCGGTAAAACGAGAAATAATTAAGGCAGAAGCTACCCCACTCACAATGGCGATCGCCGCACACAGGAGGGCTGGACGCCAGAGGTCTTTAAAAAGAACCAAAATATCGGGAGACAATTTACTGCCCAGGAGAATGCCTAACCCAAGCTGAAAAATGAGGCGAATCTGGGGTGAAAAATTGGGAATCGGCACCCGTTCCGTAGCATTAAAGATACCGACCGCTAACATGGAGCCGACCAGCGCCCCGGCGGGAATTTTTAACCCGTAACCGATGGCCGCGCCCGCCAAACCAATTAACAATGTCCAGAGATAGCTCCCTAGCTCGCCCATAAAAAACCCCGACCTACCACCGATCCCGGAAACACCTCTACTATAAACGCTTTAACCAAAAGGCTTTGAGAATTTTCCTGGGGATTTGTGCTTAAATTCAGCCTGACGGGCGTTCCTAGGAGCAAGTTTTGGGCAAGCCAGCGGACGCTCGCGATCGCCAATTCAGGGGCCGGAGAAAACTGCCGCTTCCACATCTTCGCGACTGAGGGAATAGCGAAAAGAGCGCACCAAATCACGCCCACCCTCACCTGCCCCCAAATAACGCACCGCCAACTCCTCAATTTCTAAACACAGTTCTGCTCGCCAGTCGGGCCGCTCAATGAGCCAACAGTGAACGTCCTCTGGATTGGGCTGACAGCCCAAGCTCACTAGCCAGCCTTCGATGGCCGGCAGGGGATGGTTGTAGAGGGGAGTATCTGGCGAAGGAAGTAACATAACTGCTTTGCCCAAACAAATTCTAATAAATGACCTAATCGCCACGAATTTAGCAAATTCCGTTAGCCGCCCCCGAAAAAGAGCCGAGTCGCTTCTAAGGTAGCATAATTTAGGAATTGGGCCGGGCTTAGCTGGATTAGGACGCGGTTTTGCCCGGCCAGCTCCGGCAGTTGCCAGGCCGATTCTCCCCGCAAAGCCGCGATCGCCACCGCCAGGAGCAAGCAGCCCACCAGGGTCAGACAAAGCAACAACAACACAAAAATTTCCCCAGAGGAGAGAGGCCGGTCGGCGGGGCCGAGATAGCTAGGGCGGGGAACCTCCTGGGATGGGGCGGGCCGGTCAAGATGGGCGGGGGCTTGAATGACGTTGTAGCGGGAATAGCCGATTTTTAGATCGTAGATGGCCCGTTGTTGGGGATTGCTTAAAACTGCGTAGGCTTCATTGAGCTGGACAAACTTGGACTTGGCAACGGTTTGGGGCAGTTCCGTGGTGTCTGGATGATAGCGCTTGCTCAACTGCCAGTAAGCTCGGCGCACCTCCATCGGGGAAGCGGTGGGTGCGATGCCTAAAACGCCGTAGTGACTGGCCGCGAACCGAGCCTCGGTGCAGACAGGGTTGGCACTTGTGGAGGATTGCTGCTCGGTCACATCCCTGGCCGGTCAATCACCCACCCATTTTAGCGGAATCTGCACCCAATCAAGGTGTCAGCTTCCAAGAACCTGCTACAGTTGAGCAGCAAATGCCCTTGAGAAAGACGTTTATCCATGCAAACCTCACCAAAAACCCCCGTTGATTCCCTCAATTCTCTGCAATCAGCGATCGCGCCGCGCAAAATTATTTGCTGTCCCTTCAGTATGCCGACGGCTATTGGTGGGCGGAATTGGAGTCCAATGTGACCATTACGGCGGAAGTGGTGTTGCTGCATCAAATTTGGGGAACCGCTGACCAGCGGCCTTTGCCTAAGGTAGAAGCCTATTTAAGGGCGCAACAGCGCGAGCATGGCGGGTGGGAGTTGTTTTATGGCGATGGAGGCGAGTTAAGCACCTCCGTGGAAGCGTACCTGGCCCTGCGTTTGTTGGGGTGGACAAGTCTGACCCGGCCTTAGTGAAAGCGCGTCGGTTCATTGTGGAGCGGGGGGGCATTAGTCAGACCCGGATTTTTACGAAGTTTCACCTGGCTTTGGTGGGTTGCTACGATTGGCGGGGCATTCCCTCCATTCCGCCCTGGATTATGCTGTTGCCGGCGAATTTTCCCTTTACTATCTATGAGTTTTCCAGTTGGGCCAGAAGTAGCACCGTCCCCTTGCTGATTGTGTTTGACCAGAAGCCCGTTTATGAGGTGATGCCGGGGTTGAATCTGGATGAACTCTACGCCGAAGGCCGGGAAAATGCCCGCTACGAACTGCCGCGCCAGCAGGATTGGACAGACCTGTTTCTCTGGGCGGACGAGGTCATGAAATGGGCAGAATCCCTAGATCTGATGCCTTTCCGTCAAGAAGGACTCCAGGCGGCGGAACGGTGGGTGCTGGAACGCCAGGAAGCGACCGGGGATTGGGCAGGGATTATTCCGGCCATGCTCAATACTTCCCTGGCACTGCGATCGCTGAATTACTCGGTTCACGATCCCATTGTGCAGCGGGGCCTGAAGGCGATCGATGGGTTTGCCCTAGAAACAGAGGAGTGCTACTGGGTGCAGCCCTGCGTGTCGCCGGTGTGGGATACGGCTTGGGTGCTGCGGGCCTTGATTGAGTCGGGGATGGCTCCCGATCATGGGGCGCTGGTACGGGCCGGTCAGTGGCTGCTGGATAAACAGATTCTCGATTATGGCGATTGGGCGGTGAAAAACCGGGAAGGGACACCGGGGGGCTGGGCCTTTAATTTGACAACCGCTTCTATCCTGACCTGGATGATTCTGCCGTGGTGATCATGGCCTTAAATCAGGTGCAACTCCCCGATGAATCCCTGAAACGGGCGGCGATGCGGCGCGGTACTAACTGGATGGCGACAATGCAGTGCCGGGAAGGCGGCTGGGCGGCCTTTGATCTGGATAACGACCAGGATTGGCTTAACCTGATTCCCTACGGCGATCTAAAGGCCATGATTGACCCGAATACGGCGGACGTTACCGCCAGAGTCTTGGAAATGCTAGGAGAATGTCACTTGCCCATGAACCGGAACCAGATTGAGCGGGCGCTAGCCTACTTGGAGCAAGAGCAGGAAGCCGATGGCAGTTGGTTTGGCCGCTGGGGCGTCAACTATATCTATGGAACCAGTGGCGCTCTCAGTGCGTTAGCCCTATCTCCCCAAGCCCACCAGGACAAGATTGCGGCGGGGGCGGCTTGGCTGGCGAGCTGTCAGAATGCCGATGGGGTTGGGGCGAATCCTGCCACAGCTACCGCGATCGCACTCTCAAGGGCAAGGGGCCGAGCACGCCATCCCAAACAGCCTGGGCGGTGATTGGCTTGCTGGCGGCCAGTGAAACAGTAGCGGATCGCTATCGGCCGGCGATCGCCCGGGGGGTTGAGTATTTAATTGCCACCCAGTTAGGGGCTGGCGGCTGGTATGAGGCGGAATTTACCGGGACTGGGTTTCCAGGTCACTTTTACCTGAAGTATCACTACTATCAGCATTATTTCCCGCTTTTGGCCCTGGGGCGCTACCAAAAACGCTACGGCGGCTGAGGGGCATCGATAATCTTGGGTTGGCCGAGGCGACTAGGGGCGATCGCTTCGGCCACGACGTTAACGATGGGAGCAATTGAGACTGACCCGGGAAAATTCGATTGCAGCGTTGAGGAATCGTTTTATAGGGTTGGAAAATGGTATTAGCACCAATGAAAATTTTTATTTTTAAGTCAGCAGGTGCGCTCATTTATTGAGGAAACAACAGCAGCCCTTTTAGGATTTAGGTCTTGGCAAGGATTGACTTAAATACCGTTCCAGAACATTCTCGCCGGGCTGCCCGTTACGATTCCTTTCGCCTGCTAGACAATAATCGTCTTCGCTATTACGAACGCTATAAGTCAGCCAAAACGAAGGGGAGAACAGCAGGAGCACAATTAGTGGTTGAGGTAAATTCACAAACTAGCAGTCCCGTCTAGGGGCAGATAAACGCTAAAAGTCGTGCATCCAGGTTGGCTGTTGACGGTGATTTTGCCCTGATGTTTCTCGATGATGGTGCGGACAATACTCAACCCCAAACCACTGCCTTCTCCCAAAGATTTCGTCGTAAAAAAGGGCGTGAAAATTTGCTCCTGCAATTGGGGGGGAATCCCACAGCCCGAATCCGTAAAGCGAGCTACCATAGGAGCCTTCCTGGAACAGTTCAATGGTTAACGTGCCTTGATTGTCCATTGCTTGCAGGGCGTTGTGAATTAAATTTGTCCAGACTTGGTTGAGTTCATCGGGACAGCAGCGAATCTTGGGCAGTGGCTCGAAGCGTTTAATCAATTCCACGCCGCGCTTCAGGGCATTGTGATAGATCGTCAACACAACCTCAATACCTTCCTGGAGGCTGGCTAGCGTCCACTGCTTGCCATTATCTCGATGGGCATAATACTTGAGCGCAAACACAATCTTGGCCGCTTTCTCCACCGCCAGACGAATAGTTGCACTGTTGTTTTTTTGGACGTTTTAAGGTTTTAGCCGCCGCCAAGATCCCTTCCCCTTGGGGAGATTGGAGCAGCCCAGAGAATGGCTCCGGGTTTGCTGTCAGTCCCAATCCCACTAAATCCGCCGCGATCGCGCCCCCTTCTCCCACCCCAAGGCTGCCAACTGCGCCGCCAACGCCCGTCTGGCCGCCCGTTCCTCCCGGGAAGAGGTTAGCTGGGGCTGAGCGCGGGCCTGCTCCCAAAAGGCCAAAAACCCCTCCTGTTCCTGGGGCGTCAGGCGCTGAAACAACTGGGGCAACTCCACTAACGACCGCTCCAAAGCAGCCTCCAAATTAGCGATCGCCGCCCGAATTGCGCCCATTGGCGTATTAATCTCGTGGGCCACCCCGGCAATTAACTGACCGAGGGCCGCCATTTTTTCCGAGTGAACCAGGGTTTCCTGGGCCGATTGCAGGTCTTCTAAGGCTTGGGACAATTCTTGGGTGCGCTGAACCACCCGTTCTTCCAGGGTGCGATTGGCCTCCTGCAAGGCGCGCTCCTGGCTGTGAAGCCTGTCGATCAGGGCAGCCTGTTCCTGGGTTAGGGCTGCTAACTTGTGGTTGACCTCTAGCAATTCGGCATGCTGCTCAGCCAATTGCCGCTCTTGCCGGTAGCGACGGACGGCTTCGGTGACCGTAAGCTGTAAATCCTCATTTTGCCAGGGTTTAGCAATGTAGCGATAGAGATTGGCGTACTGAATCGCGTCGGCGACGGCTTCAATGGTGGCTTGCCCGGTGAGCATGACCTTCAGGGTTTGGGGCAAGAGCTGGTGAACGCGCCGCAGCAATTCGTCCCCCTTCATGTCAGGCATGATGTAATCCGAAACAATCAGCGGGATCTCATAGCCATCCCGGAGCAGTTCGGTGATCAATTCCAAGGCATCATTGCCATCCTGGGCAATTTCGATGAGATAATCCCCCTTGAAGACGGCCTTCAGTTCGGCTTTCAGGCTTTTGAGAACCGTGGTTTCGTCATCCACACAGATAATGACCGGTCGTTTCATCCCGCTGTCCTCGCGGCTAAGGCTCGCCTGTAAGATTTGGGCTAACGCACAAGGATAAGTTGGGAAAGGTTGCAGCGCAGTCGGGGAGAGATGCCTGGAACCTGAGTTGTTGGACGGCAGCGATCGCGGAAGGCGCTTTAGCCAATTTGCCTCCAGTTTAACCAGCCCCATCCCCTTTGTCTTGCTCAAACTTGGCCAAGCCAGAGGCGATCGCCTCGGTCAATTCCGCCTCCGACCAGGGTTTAAACAAGCAGCGATGCAAGTTGGCCTCCTCCGTGGCTCTGGCGATCGCCGCTGCGTCGGCCTGGCCTGTTAACATCACCGTGACCACCTGGGGAAAGCGCTGGTGAATGGTAATGAGAAATTCATCGCCTTTCATCCCCGGCATCAGCCAGTCAGAGACAATCAACAGCAGCGGCGCGCCTGTCTCCTGGAGTTCATCGATTAGCTCTAGGGCATCCCTGGCATCTTCGGCCATCTCATAGCCATAGGCACTGCCAAAGGTCTCCTTAAGCTGGGTTTTTAAACTTTCTAAAATCGACTTTTCGTCGTCCACGCACAAAATAATCGGCTTGTTCATCTGTGTTCCTAATCCCCAGGCCCGACGACAGTGCGATCGCGCCTTGGCCATAAAATCATCAGAGTTTCCGGGATAACTGTAACAAAAATCACACTACCTGGAAGGGAGGGCAATTTAATCGCCCAAACCCCTGGAAAAGTGAGGTTAAGCGCCGTGGAGCGGCAAGCGTACCGAGAAAATGGTTTGGCCGGGCTGGCTGGCAACGGTTATCTGTCCTTTGTGTTTATCAATAATATTTTTGACAATACTCAACCCCAACCCGCTACCTTCCCCTGGGGCCTTCGTGGTAAAGAATGGCTCGAAAATACGTTCTTGAAGTTCTGAGGCAATGCCAGACCCGGTATCGTTAATGTCGATCTGCACCCGCTCCTGGGCGAGGGCGGCCTGGATGGTGAGCGTGCCTCGATTGTCCATCGCTTGCAGGGCGTTGTGAATTAAATTTGTCCACACCTGGTTGAGTTCGTCAGGATAGCACCAAATCTGAGGGATTTCTTCGTACTTTCGGATTACTTCAACGCCCCGCTTGAGCTGGTTGTAGTAAAGCGTGAGGACGGTTTCAATGCCGTCGAGAACCTGGGCCTTAATCCGCTCTCCTGTATGGTCATAGCGGGCGTAATTTTTGAGGGCAAACACGACTTTCGCCGCCCGCTCCGTAGCCGTATCAATGCGCTGCATGCTGCGCTGCAATCCCGACAGCCGATAGGCTAACTCCAAAATTAACTCCCGCTTCGGCTCCCGCAGCATGGGCAAAATCCCCTCAAGGTCGTCGCTGTAGAGGCCCATGTCCCCCAAGGTATCGGCGATCGCGGTGGCATCGGGGAGACCGGCTGCTTCCAGGTGTTGGGTCAGGGCCCGTTTGAGCTGGCGTTCTTCGCGCACTGTGAAGGTAGGGGTTTTGCTGAGGGCGCACTCTAGCAAGGTCATCAACTGCTGTCCCTGCTCCGAAGACAGCTCGCTCACCAAACATGGGGCAGCTTGGCCAGGGTTTGGTCGAGAAACTTGGTAATGCTACTAACCGAGGAGGCGAATGGCTCCCAGGGGGGTGTTGATTTCGTGGGCGACCCCAGCCACCAATTGCCCCAGGGCCGCTAG
>JAAUTE010000338.1 GCA_012031815.1 Chloroflexaceae bacterium | reverse complement strand
TGGCGCGTATTAGGCAGTGCTGGCGAGAACAGCTCCTCCCGCACCTTCCGGTGCAACTGCTCCAGCGTCCGCAATAACGATAGCAGCAGGAGTGCCTCCCCCTGGCAACTGTCAGCTAACGCCAAATTTGGGAGGGGAGAACTTGTAGCTCGGATTCTAGTCGAGAGCGATCGCGGGGAGAAAGACTCATGAACTTACATAAAACGCCAGTCCACTCAATCCTAATACTGAAACTTGCCCCGTAACCTTAAAATCCTGCCCAACAGATTTTGGGACTGCCTGTGGCTGTTTGCGAGGAACCCACAAAAAGTGAGCCAGAGAGAGGGCTAATTTTGGTAGAGTAGATCCCCGATGAGACGTGCGACCCTTATCCTTAAGGCTCTTTGCTTCCCTGCCCAATTGAAACGGCAAGCAGTATTCATGACGAGATTGACAAAGCGAGGTTAACATGAGATTACGTACTTTAATTGTCGCCTTTCTGGCGCTATGTCTGGGGCTACTATCGGTGTCTTGTTCCGAAGATGTCAGCGCCCTCAGCAGAGAACAGCTTACCTACGATCAAATAGTCAACACCGGCCTGGCTAACAAGTGTCCGCAACTGGGAGAAACCGCTCGCGGTTCCATTCCCATCGAAACCGGAAAAATCTACACCTTTGTAGATATGTGCCTAGAGCCGCAAACCTATGCCATTAAAGTAGAAGGTCAAAGTAAGCGTCGCGATGCCGAATTTGTCGCCGCTAAAGTCTTGACCCGCGACACCACCAGCCTGGATCAAATCAGCGGTAAATTACAAGCCGGTGAGGATGGCTTGCTGACGCTAGTGGAAGAAGATGGCTTGGATTTCCAGCCCGTTACCGTGCAGTTGCCGGGGGGCGAACGGGTTCCTTTCCTGTTTACGATTAAACAATTGGTTGCCACAACCAACAAGGGATTTGAGAGCATCAACACCTCTACGGATTTCCAAGGAACCTTTTCCGTTCCGTCCTATCGCGGTAATGTGTTTCTCGACCCCAAAGGTCGCGGCGTTGCTAGCGGCTACGATACCGCCGTTGCTCTTCCGTCTCGCGGCGATATCGACGAAGACTTTACCCGCGCTAACGTGAAAACCTTTGAAAGAACCCAGGGCCAACTGTCTCTCCAAATCACCAAGGTAGACGGTCAAAGTGGGGAAATTGCGGGGATTTTTGAAAGCGAACAGCCTTCTGACACCGATCTTGGTGCTAAAGAGTCAGAAGAAGTTAAAATTCGCGGTACTTTTTACGCTCGTATCGATTCGCTCTAATCCATTGGCGCGTCTTGATTGGGGGGGCTAAATGCCCCCTTTTTTGTCGGGGACGACCATCCTTAACCTGCTTCGATTTGGCGCGCCGCCAATTTCTCCTGAAGATGCTGCGATCGCCTATTTTGTAAAAGCTTTGAAACCAGCTAGGACTTCAGCTAAATTTCTAAAACAGGCGAAGGCCGGAGCTGTCACTAGAGCAAGGTTAGCGGTTCAGCTCTCCGTAAAATTATTGATACTCTAGGGGTTTGTAAAGGTTTTAAGAGTCGTAGAATTGCTGTTGCTGAGGATTAGCAAGCAAATTACGCTTAATGAGGAAAGATTGTGGTGCCGACCCGTAGCCCCCTATGTCCACCTCAACCAGTAAAGCTTTAAAACAAGAAAGCTTACATTTGCTTCGCTCCTACCAGCAGTCCCCCGATCTCAAACTGCGCCAGCTTTTGCGCAACCAACTTCTACAGCTCAATATGGGCTTGGCTCGCAAGGAAGCTCACCATTGGGTCAAGCAGTGTAGTGAAAGCTACGAAGACTTGTTACAGATAAGTTGTATTGGTTTGTTAAGGGCGATCGAGCGCTTTGATATTGAGAGAGGCTATGCCTTCAGCTCCTTCGCCATTCCCTATATTCGCGGCGAAGTCCAGCATTATCTTCGCGACAAAGGCTATTCTGTTCGCATTCCCCGTCGCTGGCTAGAGTTGCAACAGCAGGCAACGGAGGTGATCCGCCAATTACGTGAAAAGTTGCATCGCCAGCCCACCGATATAGAAATTGCCCAAGGATTGGAAATTTCGCCGGAAGAATGGCAAGAAATCAAGCTTGCCCATCAAAATCGAGAACCTTTGAGCTTGGATGCCGCTGTTGGGGATGAAGAAGACGGAAAAACCAGCCTGGGTGAACTGGTTCCCGATCCTCGCTACCGCAGTTTTCAGCTTGCCCAAGAAGACCGCCTCCGCCTCCAGCAGGCACTGTCACAATTGGAAAAACGGACACGGGATGTGTTGGAGTTTGTTTTTCTCTACGATCTGACCCAAAAAGAAACCGCAGAGCGTCTGGGAATTAGCGTCGTCACCGTTTCGCGCCGTCTTAAAAACGGGGTAGAGCGATTAAAAAAGTTAATGGGAAGGGAATACTAATCGTGAGCTAAGATAGCTAGCGTAGAATTGCTTCCCGCTAAGGGCAGAAATTGACGGGCTTATGCGACGCGCTAGCCGGAGGCGATATTGAAATCCTCGCTCGAACCAGCGTTAATTACGGAGTAAACGCTTTAATACTTTAATTGAATCTTGAAATTACTACTCTAGTTTGGAGTTAGGGTGAGAGGAACGCTTATGTCAAAACGCGCATTACTATTAACATTGAGTTTCTTGGCGCTGTTGGGAGGGGGCTGTACCTCTTCTTCCCCGCAAGCCGAGCAACCCGCCACTCCACCCGCAGGCGAGCAACCAGCAACGCCGCCGCCCGCAGAGTCGGCTCCACCGCCCCAAGCAGCAGCCCCCGCGACAGTCCGCCAATCTCCTCCTCCAGGGTTAACTGAGTCCACTGACCCAGATCGCCAGCGTAAATCCTTTGCTAAAGGGCGGCCAGATCCCTTTAAGCTGATTTCGATTATTCCAGAGAAAGCCGAAACCGAGGCATCTGTAACGCCGCTGCCCAGTCCTCCTGCGCCCGTTCTCGTCCGACCCCCATCGAGTCCGGCTCAACGCTCTGGGCGATCGAGCGCGCAAAACCCCTCAACCTCGACCCCCTCTCTAAGACCCCCCCTTTCTAATCCAACAGTTCCGACCCTAAAAGAGCCGCTTCCGCTGTTTTTTGGGCCTCCTCCTCTAGAAGCTACCCTGGCGAAGCAGGTTGTGATCACGGGATTGGTAGAAGTGGGCGACAGTCCCCAGATTATTCTCAAAGCCCCTGGGGAACCGACAACGCGCTATGTACAACCGGGACAATTCATCTCCGGGGGTCAAGTTCTGGTTAAACGCATTGACAATCGCCTGGGAGAAACTCCGGCGGTAGTTTTAGAAGAGAACGGAATCGAGGTAGTGAGACCGGTAGGCGCACCGGCTGAGACTCGCCAAGGCTACACGAGGGGATAGTATGCAACTA
>JAAUTE010000067.1 GCA_012031815.1 Chloroflexaceae bacterium | reverse complement strand
CTTAACTTTAAATTAACGTTCTTTCAACCGCCACGTTCCTACCTCCTGGCAAGCTAGCAATCCGGCGCGATCGGCGGTAAATTTCGCCATCATCACCCAATTTAACAGGCAATTTGCATACCGCTGGTGGCCAATCCCCCTAAACCCAGGGTTGTATTACTCAATAAGGTTCCAATCACGGGTAATACCGCAGCGGTTTGGTGATAAAGGAGGTGAGAGCTTTTAATTCGTGCCAGCTCGTGGCCAAAAATAAAGCCTAATTCGGCTTCATTAAGCCGCTCCAAGCCGTCAACATTGATTTGTACCACCGGATGCTCTACCCCAATTGTCCAGGTGCGAATGTGTCCTGCTCCCTGATACAGGTACAACTCTGGTTGGGGTGTAACAGCCAAAATTTCACAGGCTTCGACAAACGGGCCGTAAAGCTGGGGAAAATTGCGATCGCTCACCCGAATATCGCTGCCGTGACACTGCATCCGCAACAGGCGATCGATCCCGTATTCATTGATTTTTTTTGAATAACAATCGGACTCCCGGCATTTTTTTCCAGGGAAGCAAAGGCTTGGCGATCGGCGGGATGTTCGTAACAGTGAGGCTTAAGGTCTGAAAACACTTTTTTGGTCATAAATCGCCAGCCGTCCCGGAATCAGCAAAAGCAGGGTAGATCCCGACTCCATTGTAGAGTTAATCTTGCTGCATCTCTTTGAGCTAGCGATCGCGGGCGGGGTCGGACTCTGCCCTGGCTTAAGCAATGCGGTTGGGAAAGGATAGCTCCAGCACCACGCAGCCAAATATCTGTGCTAAAGGGCCCGGTGCAGTTCTCCCGGCGGGCGGCTGGCGTAATCTCCCGGCTCCAACCAGCGATCGCAAGCGCGATCGTAGAGGCGGCCCGAGACAATCAAAATTTCTTCGGGATAAGCGTGGCATTTTGCCCCAAAGGGGCTGGTATCAGCTCCGGGGTGAAAGCGAGTCAAGCGCGTGTATTCCCCGGTTTCTGGATCGAGGCTGAGGGTCAATTCTTCCGCCATACCTTCTAGTCCCGGAATCGGCTGCCACTGCTCGCGATGGTCGGAATTTAAGGGATTCCAGTAGGGAGTAACGGATTTTGCCATAACTATTCCCTAAGTCGTTAGTTATTCAGCTATTTGCCCTATTCCCAGCTATCTAAATCCATCGCTTGCGAGCCGCCGCGATAGAGCAGTTGAAGCTGCTTACCGAGCTGAGACCAGACTAGATAACCCGTAAATAAGGTTAAGGGCAAAGAAATGGCCAGGGCTAGCGGCGTCGAAACGCTAAAAATCTCCAGACCAGCCCCCAAAAACAGACAAATACCGCAGCAAATTCCCAGAAAGGGTAAGCGCAGTTCTAGTCCCGACAACTGCTCCATCCCCGGATCGTAGGGATTTTTCAGCCATTCCTGGACTTTTTGCTTCAAGCTTGCTTCAAAAGCCGCACCAGAGGTTACGCCGATAAACAGTCCCAGGATAACCAGGAAGACCGGGGGTTCTGGCAGGGTGTAGTAATAAATAAAATCTTCAGGCATGACCATGACGGAAAAGGCTTTCCTGAGTTTGCCATCTTTGCGGGAGCTTGACAAGAAACTGTCCCTAGCGGCCCTCCCAGGCTTCAAAGAACGCTCCTGGGGAATGAAGGGGTAAAATTCACTCAAGGCTGGATAATGCTCGCAAGATACGGCGATATTCAAACCTTTTCAGACAGGCTTCCAGGGGGGCTTGAAGGTGGGCTTGGGAGGGAAGCATCTCGTCTAGAAGCTGTTGGAGGCGATCGCGATCCAAATTCAGGACAGCCGCTTCCAGAGCCTGCCGCCAGGGGAGGGGCATTTCTCCCAAGTCCATGAGGTTCGTCGATTCAACGGGGCTGACACTGCATGGAGGTTGGGACTCAACCGTCGCCGCCACCAGCAGCAGGTCTAGGGAAAGCTGAAAGACAGTTCCCTGGTTTTTTTTGAGAGGTTACAGCCAGCTCGCCGCCGAGTAATTGGGCATATTCGCGACTAATGGCCAGTCCCAGCCCAGCCCCTCCTTCCGTACTGAAGTTGCTGGAGTTGGCTTGCACAAACGGCTCAAAGATCTGCTCTAGTTCTTCGGCGGCCATGCCTATTCCGGTATCGGCCACTGAAAACACCAACCGGCTTTGGCCCGTAACCAAGGGGAATTCAGGTAAACTGATTGCTGTCAGGACGACACTGCCTTTCAGGGTAAATTTAATGGCATTTCCCAAGAGGTTCAGTAAAATTTGCCGTAATTTCAGTCGATCTGAGCGCACCCAACGGGGCAGCTCCGAGCCATAGATAACCTGGAGTTGCAGTCCTTTCTGCACTGCCTTCAGCCGCAGGAGCTGCCGCAGTTCTTCCAGGAGCTGATACAGATCGAAGTCACTGTCGTGCCGAGCAACCCGCTTGGCTTCGATTTTGGAAAAATCCAGCAATTCATCGATTAAATTCAGCAAATGCTCGCTACTGCTCCGAATGGTTGCCAGTTGTTCCTGCTGCCCCTGGCTCAAGTTGCGATCGCCGGCCAGGAGTTGGGCAAACCCCATAATGGCGTGGAGGGGTGTCCTCAATTCATGGCTCATGTTAGCAATAAAAGTACTTTTGGCGCGATTTGCAGCTTCGGCAGCCTGTTTAGCGGCTTCCATTGCCGCTTCGGCTTGTTTGTGAGCAGTAATATCTAGCACGGTTCCAAACAAGCGCACAACCTGTCCGGCAGGGTTACGCACGACCTTACCCCTGCTCTCTAGATAACGGAGCTGGCCATCGGGATGCTGCCAGCGGTATTCCACGCAATAGGGGAGGCCCTGCTCAATGGCCCGTTTTACCAGTGCGGCCAGCGCCGCCCGGTCGTCAGGATAAACCCTCGCTAGCAGTTCCTGGTAACTTGGGGTCTTTTGGTGGCGATCACGACCGTAGATACGAAACGTTTCCTCCGACCAGGAGATCTCACCAGTGAGGAGATCGTAGTTCCAATTGCCCAAATGGGCCAGTTTTTGAGCTTCATTGAGGGCGGTTTCACTGGCTTGGAGCTGTTGCTGCGCGAGCTGGTTCTCGACAATTCTGCCGATGCTCAGCGCCATTAATTCCATAAATTCTCGGGCTTGTTCGTCAACTTGGGATTTGGCCTGGTTGGCAGAAAAGCTCAGGGTGCCGTAGATGTTGCCGTTAACCCAAATGGGAGTTCCCAAATAGGCTTGAAAGCTAGGGTTAAAGGCGATCGCCCGTAGATCCTTAGGGGAGGCGATCGGGCATAAATTAGCAATGGTGCGCTGCTGCTCGACCACGGATTGGCATAAACTATCGCTCAGGGGAAATATTTGACCGGGGGTGATGACGCTCAAGTCAGAATGGACAGCCGTGACGATCAGGCGATCGCCTTCCAGACGAGCTACAATGCCGGTGGTATAGTCGAGTATCTGACAGCCGGTGGCTAGGTAATCATTTAATAGGGCTTCCAAGCCATCGTAGTGGCTAGTGCTGAGTCGGTGGAGCTGCCGGAGATTGTCGCTAAAGCGAGCAATATAATCACTTCGCTGCTGTAATTGAACTTCAGCCTGGCGGCGGGTTTCAATTTCCTGCTGGAGTTGTTGGGTGCGCTGGGAGACTTGATATTCTAATTCTTGGTTGAGCGCGGTGAGAAAGTCGTGACTCTCCAGCAGGCGTTTGTCGTTAAAGTAAGCCCGCAGTCCTTCGCAAACAATGCTGTTAAGGGTCGTTGTGTCCCAAGGTTTGGCGATGTAGCGATAGAGATTGGCGTGATTGAGAGCTTTGCCGATATCGTCGGCGCTAGCCTGACCGGTGAGCAAAATTTTCAAGGTTTTGGGATACTGATGGTGAATCTGAGCCAGCAGTTGGTCTCCCTTCATGCCAGGCATGATCTGATCGCTGATAATCAGAGGAATTTCGGCGTTTTCTTCGGCTAATTCCGAAATAACTTCCAGGGCTTCCTCGCCACTTTCGGCAATTTCGACAGCGTAGTCAGTTCCAAAAAGCTGGGTTAGAGAATCTCTGAGGCTGGTAAGAACGAGAATTTCGTCGTCAATGCAAATAATCGTTGGTTTACTCATACATTGCCTCCAGCCCAGACTTTAGGGTAGCAATGAGGGTCGTTTCATCCCAGGGTTTGGGGATGTGGCTGAAGAGGTTGGCTTGCTGGCGCGCTCTATCGATGGCGGCGCTCTCTGCCTGTCCGGTGAGTAGGATTTTGATGCTTTCAGGAAAGCGCTGGTGAACCTGGATTAAAAATTCATCGCCGCGCAGGTTGGGCATCAGCCAATCGGAAACAATAATCAGTAGTTTGATGTTATTTTGCTCCAGTTCTTCGATGACTTCCAGGGCTTCTGCGGCACTCTCTGCAAGTTCACATTGGCAGCGATCGCCGAAGTAGCGCGAAATTTGATCGCGCAGGCTATGCAGAACCATTAATTCATCATCGACGCAGAGAATGGCAGTAGCTGACATAGACAGGGGGCGTCTGGTTAAACCCTTCTCAAAGGGGGGTATTAAAAACACAAAATTCTGTCTTTAGTATCAGAAATTCAGAGAGCGATCGCAAATATGATTTTGAGTAGTTTTTACCTCAATTTCAATTCAAAGTGTAATTCCCTGACAGCGGGGGCAAAAATAATAGCGCCTTCCCCCAGCGATGGCCTTGCCAATGGTCTGTCCGCAACGGTAGCAGGGCTGTCCGTCCCGATTAAACACCCAAAATCGATAGGCGGCTCGCTTGAAACCCTGATCTTTGAGCTGCTGGACTCGCTGCAAGTCGTTGGTAATGCCGTTGTGTTGGTAGGATTGGCGGGAAACTGCGAGAATCGCCTCGGCTAGCTGCTGCTGTTGCGCTGGGGTTAAATCTTGGGGACGTTGGGCAGGTTGCGATCGCGAAACAAAGAGGATTTCACTGCGAAGATAGTTACCCAAGCCGCCGAGAAACTGTTGATTAAGGAGCAAACTGCCCAGTTGGCGGCGGGCAAAACGGCGGTCTTGCAATCGCTGTTGGACTTGCTGAACGGTAACGTCTGGATCGAGGATATCGGGGCCGAGCTTGCGCAGGAAAGGATGGGCGGCGAGACTATCATTGTCGAGAACTTCAATCTCGGAAGCACTGTAGAGGAGGGCAGATGTTTGCGCCGTGTGAATGGCTAGTCGGAGGCTGGCGATGGGTTTGAGGATAGTTGTAGGCTTTCCTAAGGAGCCATTTGCCATAAAGTTGATTGTGGCTGTAAATATTGAGGCAATTGTCAAAACGAATGATCAGAGCTTTACCTTGAGACTGTACTCGGAAAATTTGTGCTTGGGCAAGCATAGTTTCATAGGGTTTAAGCGACTCGAAGGCAAAAAAGATGGCTTGGATAGCCGGTCTGCGATCGCTTTTTCGAGGCTGTCAGCCGCACGACGAATTTCTGGGCCTTCTGGCATACTAATAACGAGTTGCGTCACGCAGAGCAATTTCTTGAAGCTCTTGATAATTAATCTTACCCTGTTGATTGCGCGGCAGGGCTTTTAGCGCAATCCATTGCTTGGGATGCTTATAATAGACCAATTCCTCTGAAAGTGCTGCTTTAAGGTCTGCGATCGCCGGCTGAACTGATTCAGGAACAATGAAAGCGGTAATAGCTTGTCCCCAAAGGGAGTCCCCAACGCCGATCACGGCGGTATCTTTAACTAGACCCGTTGCCAAAATTGTGGCTTCAACTTCACCCGGATAAACGTTTTCTCCGCCAGTAACAATTTTGTGACTGCTGCGGCCAACAATTGTCAGATAGCCGTTCTTAAAATACCCTAAATCATCGCTTAGAAACTGGGAAGAGGGAAAAGATTGGGGATAGTAGCCATGACACAGGGAGGTAGATTGAATCATAATTTCCCCAATTCTTTGCTGATTTCTAAAACCTTGGTTTTCAGAAATAATGGAAACACGAGCATGGGGTAAAACCTGACCGCTAGTATTATTTCCCGCTAAAAAATCTGCTGGTTTTAGCGTCACAACCTGGGAAGCTGTTTCGGTCATGCCGTAAGTTAGGGCTAGGGGCAAATTGGCGGCTCTGGCTTTAGCCAACAATCCCGGCCAAACTGGCCCGCCACCAATCAAAATCGTAGAAGGCTGCTTAAGCCAATCCAGATAGTTCTCCATCAAAAACGACAGTTGCGTTGGCACTAAAGAAATAAAATATTCACTTAGATTAATTTGAGGAAATTTTCCGGATTTAATGGCAGCGTAATCATAAAGTAGCAGCCGCCCTTCTGTTAAGAAAGACCGCAGAAACTGCATTAAACCACTGACGTGATAAAGTGGCAGCAAACAACAGGAATTAACCGTTCTTTGCCCAAAATAATGATAAAATCCTTGGACTGAGGCAGTAAGCGAATGCCAACTGTGCATTGCAAACCGAATTTTTCCCGACGAGCCGCCGGTGGGAATCATAATTAAAGCCTCAGCGGGAGCAATTTCTTCAGAAGTCAATTGATCGATTTTGCCATTCTCAGCTAACAAACCCGATCTTCCCCAAATAATATCGGGTTTAACCTGTTGAAAAACTTGCTGCCATTCCTGAGACTTCCAATGAGGATTACCCAGAAAAACCTGGCTCCGCTCAATCACAGCCCCTAAAAATCCTGCCAAAAATTGCAGCGGCTCAGATTCGCACAACAAAACTTTGAGCGGCACTTTAACATTAATTTGACAGCCAATCTCCTGAAGTTGACTTAATCTTTCCTGCACCAATCGAGCGAAGGCTCGACTATCATAACCGATAAGCCAGTTTTCCTGCGATCGCCGTTGCAGCTCCCTTAAAATTGCGTCCACATTAGTTTGCATGAACGTCGCACCCATCTTGAAACCATTGGTTGACTCCGAATCCGACTGCCCGCCGAGGATTCCCCCATTGGGCTGCTAGCTGAAGAACTGCTTGCCTGCCAATTGCTGTTTCAAACACCGAAGAAAAGACGACATCAATCTCAGTCTCTAAACAAAATTGCTGCCAGCGTCGGGGCGAACCGGCGATCGCAGCCTTGATCACAAAAATACCGCGCCAGCCCCGCTCATAGCAAGACTGCATTTGTGCAATGGTTACCACTGATTCATCCAAGGCAATTGGCGTTGCATAGGTAGAGCTTAGGGCTAACATTTTCTCAAAATCTTCGGGCGGTAGCGGTTGCTCGATAAATTCGACCATACCAGTTTGATCTGCCGCCACAAACCAGGCTTCAACTGTCGCCTTATTCAAACCACCATTAGCATCTAAACGCAGACCAGCTCCTTGAGGTAAAGCTGCTACTAATTCCCAAAATATTTGAATTTCTTGCTGAAGAGAGTAAACCCCGATTTTCCATTTAAAGGTTCGTACTCCCCTTTGCCAAGCCAGTTTCCAATGAGATAGGGCGGCCTCTCCCGCTGGCAAAAGCCAACTGTAAGTCAATCCTGATAAATCAATAATTTGCTCTTTCAGTTGGTTGTGCTTCTCCAAAGCAGCTAAAGCCGACTCAAATCCAAACTGACAGGCAGGCAAGCGATCGCAAATTTTAAAAATCTCGGTTCGAGCAATTTTTCCTGGCCAACTCTGACAAAAAATGAGGGCTTCAGCCAAGGTTTCTGAGCCAAACCACGGCAGCGGCGCAATTTCCCCCCATCCCCAATTTCCCCCATCGTCGGTTAATTGCACAATAATGCCTTCTCGAAGGGCCCAACTCCCTTGGCTGGTTTTTAGCGGACGGACAAATCGCCGTCGATAAACATCAAAGCTCAAAAAGTACTTCATGCCAAAGCTTTGCGGTTCAAGCAATACTTGATCTTAAAAATTAATGCAGGTTCTTAGCAACCCTTCAGCCCCAGAAACTGGCAAAATAGGAACTTGTAACTGCCGGGCCACTTCATCGACCGTTAGATCATCTAAAAATTTGCGATCGCCTGCTTTGAGCATGAGATCGGGCAACAAAATCCCTTCCCCCAATTTGCGATCGCCCAAGCCGAATAATAAATCTTCTCCCGTCAATAAACCCGTTACCGTAATGTCTTGCCCCCAATAGCGACTGTTGAGCGCCACGAGGTTAACCGTTAATCCTTGGACTTGATTTAACCGAGCCAGTAGCGGTTGAAAAGCCTGTTCTACCGCATTACCAACTACCCAGGTTAGGCGGCGCGAAGGAGAAATCTTATTCGGCAAAATCTCAGCTGCGGCTCCTTGAAACTCCTTGAGAAATAAACGAATTGACCCCACTCCATTGCCAATTTGGGGATAGTCTTCGTAATGGGATTCCGAGGGCGAACTCTTCGCCAGCAATCAAAAACCATTCATCAGCTAACCAAGCAACGGATGAGCTATATTTTTGTCTAAATTGTTCTTGTAAATGACAAAACGCGATCGATGACTTCTTTCGCCTTAGCCCGCGTCACCGGAATCAATCGATCTGCCGCTGGACGAAACCGAGTCAGTCCCACCGGAACCACTGCGATGGAAGCCACTGCTGGAATCTCATACTGTTGGAATGAAGCCAACGCTAAGAGCGTCCGCTCCAGGTGAATGCCGTCATTTATTCCGGGACAAACGACCACTTGAGCGTGTATTTGTAATCGTCGTTCTTGAAACCAATGCAACTGTTCTAAGATCTGTCCCGCACGGGGATTTTTTAACAAGCGACAGCGCACCTCTGGCTCGGTAGCATGAACCGAAACATAAAGCGGCGATAATCGCATCGTTTCAATCCGTTCCCATTCTCGTAGGGTTAAATTAGTCAGAGTTAGGTAACTGCCGTAGAGGAAACTCAAGCGATAATCATCATCTTTGAGATAAAGGGTTTCTCGCTTTCCTGGGGGTTGTTGATCGATAAAACAAAAAGGGCAGCGGTTATTACATTGCATTAACCCATCAAACAGCGCCGTTGCAAACTCCAGCCCTAGATCGTCGTCATACTCTTTTTCAATCTCGATTTCATGAATTTTACCCCTGGCATCCTCAACTTCTAGCCGTAAAATTTCATCAGCACAAAGATATTGATAGTCAATCAAATCCCGAGGACGGGTTCCATTAATGGAAACGATCGCATCCCCCACCTCAAACCCGACCTCCGCCGCGATAGAATCCGGCAGGACTTGAGAAATTTTGGCAGGGACAACCGCAGCTTGACTCATGAATCCCAATCAACCTTACCCAACCCAGGGTAACCCGTAAATACTCCATTCCCATTCTACAAGCTCAGCCCATCGCAACCCCCTTCCCGTTTTTGTCAGGCACTGGCAACCGGCTGCAAGAAATCCGAAATTTCCTCCAGAAAAGCCACCGGGTGAAACGGTTTGGTCATGTAGCCATTGGCTCCTAGCTGAGAGGCCTTCTTGCGATGCAGGTCGCTCTCGCGGGAGGTTAACACGACTACGGGCAGTTCCTTGTAACCAGAGGCACGAATTTTTTGCAAGAGGGTAAAGCCGTCCATGCGAGGCATTTCCAGATCGCAAATTGCCAAATTAAAGGCCATGTTTTGCTGATTCAGCACTTCCCAAGCCTCCTGACCATCTCGGCATTGCAGCACCTGATACCCTGCCTGGGTAAGCAGGCGATTGAGGGTACGACGTACGGCAATGGAGTCGTCCACCACCAAGATCGAAGGCCGCTCCCCGGCGATCGCCACTGGAGGGTGTTTTGTTGGAGCCTGGGCATGCAGACCCGCCAGTAGTTCCTCAAAGTAGTCGGGAACCACAATGGGCACGACTTCCCCCGTGCCCAGCACCGTACAGCCTGCCAAGTAAAGCGGGATGGGAACCACCGAGTCAAAGGGTTTGACCACCAAACGCCGCTCGCCCAACATTTCATCGATCGCCGCTACTAGGTACTTGTCATTCATGCTCAAGACAATGCCGATATTGGGCAGTCCAGCAGCCCCCTCGGCAGGCATGGATTGCTGGTAAGGCAGGAGTTGCTGCAAGGAAACTAGGGGCAGCCATTGATTGTGCCAGTGCAGGCGACGCACCAGTCCCGTCTCGTCGGTCGTTTCCGTGGGAAAGTCGCTGATATTAATCACATCATTAACATTTTCTGCCGGAACGGCCAGACAGCGCTGGTGGCTGCGGCAGAGTAACAGGGGCAGAATATTTAAGGTGAGGGGAATGCGAATGATAAACTGCGACCCCCACCCAGGCTCGGTTTCAATCCGCAGGGAACCGTGCAGCCTCTCCACGTCCGAACGCACAATATCCAACCCCACACCCCGCCCTGAGAGAGAACCGACGGTCGCTGCCGTGGAAAATCCCGGCCTAAACAAAAATTCTAAGATCTGTTCTTGGGTGAGCTGCTCAAACCGCGTTTCTGGGGAGCAGAGTCTTTTAGCCAGCGCCCGTTGATAAACTTTTTCCAGATTAACCCCCCGTCCATCATCGGCAACGGTGATCGTGACAAAATTACTTTTTTGGGTGGCAATGAGACGAATTTTCCCGGTGCGGGTCTTTCCCTGGGCAATCCGTTCTTGGGGCAGTTCAATACCGTGGTCGAAAGCATTGCGCAGCAGGTGGGTCAGGGGCGTTCGTAACTGCTCCAGTACCGCTTGATCGACCGCTACCGACTCTCCTTCGATCGCCAACTCGACGGCTTTGTTGTGGCGCTGGCTGAGGGTGGTTATGGGTTGAACGAAGCGTCCCGCTAGGGTGCCGAAGGGAACCAGACGAGACTGGTTGAGGTCGCCGTGGAGGCTGTCGAGCTGGTGGCGCATCAGCCGCAGAGTTCTTGAAAATCACGCCAGACCAGATCCACGTCTTCGCGGATTTCCTGCACCTGCACCATCAACTCCTGGAACTGCTGCAAGGTGGTGTGAACGTCGGTGTAGCGGTCAAATTGCAGGCTATCAAATTCGCTATTGCTGGTACTCAGGCCCGGCAAAATATCACCATCGGCCACGGAGAGGCGATCGTAGAGGGACTGTACCTGCTCCCGCAGGGGTTTTAGTTGCTGGCTGCGCTGTTTAAGGTTGAGGTTGGCTAGGCGCAGTTGGTTTTCGGTAATTAGCAGCCGCTCGTGACTGATCAGCAGCTCGCTGACCAGGTTGCTCATTTGATCTAAGCGGGACACGGGAATTCGCAGGTTTAATTCCGGCGCGATCGCCTTGTTCTGATTCTCCTCTTCCTGGGCGAGCGGGGCGGGGGCCGTCACTTCCGGGGCGGGAACGGCGGCGGCTTGGGGGACGAGCTGTTTGAGCTTCTCGGAGGGGGTCAACTGCTCCAGAGGCACGCCTTGCCCTAAATATTGCGATCGCAACTGGTGAACTTCCCCCATGACCAGGGTGGCTAGTTCCTTGGCATTGAGGCGCTGCTGCTCGTGGGCGCTGCGGGTGAGACTCGCCACCTCCCCCAGCCAGGGACAGCCCAGGGCTTCCCCCAGGAGCAGGCATTCTTCCGCAAAAACGGGGAGCGCCGCTTCAATTTCTGCGATCGCGTTCCTTTGGACAACGGCGGCCAGGCGCTGGAGGCAGTCTTCGAGATCGACCCGCAGGGCCGTCCGCAAAAAGTCCGAGCTATCCGTGGGCAGCGCTGGGGTCGGTTCTGCCGCTTCCACCGTCCCCAAAAACTCCAGCAGGGCATTGGTTAACTCCTCGGCCTGCACGGCTTCGGCGGACTCTGGCAGCCCGCTGGTCACCGCCTCCAAGAGGCTGCGGCTTCTTCCATCGCCAGAATAGCCAGTTCTAAGGCAGTTTTCAGGTCTTTGACCCGATTGTCGGCCATGGCCTCAAACAGGTCTTCCAGGCGGTGGGTCAGCCCGTTGAGAATGGGCATCTGGGCCATGCCAGACCCGCCCTTGAGGGAGTGGGCCGCTCGAATCAGGTCTTTGTGAATCTCTTCTAGATTAGAACTGCCCTTGGCGTAGGCGGTACGCAACCGCTCTAGCCCCTCAACCAACAGGGTCAAAAAGTCGGGGGCATCTTCGTAGAGAAAACAGTTGCGGGCCTCTTGGGCGATCGCTTCTAGGCTGGCGGCGTCTAACATGGTCTTGGGGGTCAGGAGTAGGAGAGAGCGGAGCTAGGAAGAGCTAACGGAGAGGCTGCCCCAGAAATTCGAGGTTAAATTGGGGGTTTCTGGGGCGGACTTGTCTACCTGGAAGCGGGAAGCGGACGCTTGTAAATCGAGGGCAATGGTGACTAGGGCTTGCAGGGCGGTGGAAACGGATTGGGCTTCACTGGCGGTAATTTGAGCGACCTGGGCCACTTCCTGCATGGTTTCTGTGACTCGCTGGGAGGATTCCTGCTGGGAGATGGTGGCAGCGGAAATGGAGGAGAGCAGATCGTCAATTTCCAGACTGATTTGGGCCAGTCCCTGGAGGGTTTCTTTGGTTTGTCTGACCAATTGGGTGCCAGCAACGACCTGGGTGGTGCTATCTTCCATCATCCGCATCATTTCGGCGGTTTCCGATTGAATACTGCTGATAACCTGCTCGATTTCCTGGGCGGAGAAGGTCACCTGTTCGGCAAGCTGGCGGACTTCCTCGGCGACTTGCCGGAACCCCTGGCCGTATTCGCCGGCTCGGGCCGCTTCAATGGAGGCGTTGTAGGCAAGAATATTGGTTTTTTCGGAGATGTCGTAGATAATATTGATGATTTTGGAGATTTCCTGGGAGGATTCCGCGAGGCGCTTCGCTTTTTTGGAGGTGTCGGCGACGCTGCCCCGGATATTGTCGATACTGGCTACGGTGCGGTCGGCGGCAATTTGGCCTTCCTGGGCAGCTTGCCGGGAAAGGTGGGCAATTTCCGCAGCAGATTGGGCTGATTCGGCGACGGACTCAATGGCAGCGGCAATTTCTTGCACGGACAGGGTGACCGTTTGAATGGCGCGGTCTTGGGCCGTCGCCCCCACGGATAGCTCCGCCACCGCCGTTCCGTTGGCGATCGCCGAATCCCGAACCTGGTTGGCCGTGGCCTGTACCTGCTGAACCAGGTGCTGTAGGCTGCGTAGCGTCACGTTAAAGGCATCGGCAATGGAGCCGACTTCCCCGGCATCCACCTGGGCTTCCACGGTTAAATCCCCCTGGCGGGCCCCTTCAATATCTAAAAGCAGGCGAATGACCCCTTCCTGGAGACGCTGGCGTTCCTGGCGCTGAAATTCGGCTTCTTGCTGGCGCTGTTTTACCTGTTCTTCAATGGCAGCCGTATAGTCTTCCATGCGATCGGCCATTTCATTAAAGGTGCGGGCCAGTTCTCCTACCTCATCATTACCGGTAACGTTAGCGCGGACAAAGCGGTCTCCGGTTCCTAAGCGCTGGGCCGACTCCCGCAGACGCTGGATGGGCAAGGTGAGGGCGCGAGACAGCAGCAATCCTAGGGCCGCAGCCGCGGCTACGGCAATTAAGCCGGCGATCGCCTGGGAAAGGGCACTTTCCTGGAGCAGGCTGTTGAGGCTGGTTTCTGGAGTTCCCCGCACCACAAAGGCGATAGGTTGGCCCTGGTGATTGGGCAGGGCCTTGACTGCGAGGGTGTAGGGCTGATTTTTGAGGGTCAGTCGCCCAACCAAATTGTCCCCCGTGCCCAACCGGGCCTGCTCTAGGAGGTCGAGTTGGGTCAGCGCGATGCCAAAGGTGGGTTCTACCGTTGGAGAGGTTCCCTTTTGTAGTACCGAGGTTGCCAGCACGAACTGTCCCGGGGCTTCTGCCTGAGCGACCTCTTCCCAGAGATAGATCGCCGTATAGCCGCCGCCTAAGCTGCTGGTCGTTTGCTGCAATTGGTCGGTCTTGCCGTTAATTAAGTCGCCACCCACTAGAACCCCGACCGCTTTTTTGCCGCTGGCGTCAAACACCGGCACGAATACCAGGCGCATCAGTCCCACATCCCCAGTCAATCCTGAAGCGGGGAGTTTTACCCCTTCCCGTTCCAGTTCGCTGCGAGGCAGCAAGAGATTGGTAGCGATCCGTCGCGGGACTTTCAGGACTGCCGCTACCAACCCGTCAGGATCGAAGGGGTCGCCGCTGCGATCGCGATTGGCGCTAGCGAGGATGCGACCGTCGGCTCCCACCAGGGTAGCAATTTCAATTCCCCTATTTTTGGCTTCGTTGCCAAGAATTCGCCTTAATTCACCTTTTTGCTCCGGTGAAATCTGACCCCGACGGGCATAGTCTCCTGCGGTTTCGATAATGGCGCGGTTATCCGACTGGCCTCGAAATCCCGACTCTAATTCGTTGGATTTACCATTGTAGTTGGTCACCGCCACCGCCAATTCTGCGATCGCCTGATTGCGAAGCTGGGTGCGACCAGATTCCCGCGCGATCCACACCCCGGAAACCGCTACTGCCACCACCGAAACCACACTCACCGTGACAAATCCCAGGGTCTGCTTGCGGCGAATGGGCTGGTTGTTCAAGAAATTAACCCAATCCCACCAGCGAGCTGAGGCCGGGGTTAGGGGGGCGGGACTCAGCGGGGTCAACCCTGTCGCTGCCGGAGCGCTGATTGCGGACTGGAGTTCAGCCAAGGCTTTTTGGGCGCTGGCAGCAAAGACACTATCGGGATCTTGGGCAATAATGTCTTGATACAGCTCGGCAGCAGCACTGCTTTGCCCCGCCTGTTCGAGAGAGCTGGCCAAGGTAAATTTGGCGACAAGATCTTCCGGATTGTCTGCGACCACGGCCTGGAGCGCCGCGATTTCAGGATTAGATTGGCGATCGGAAGCAGAATCGGGAGCAGCACTCATAGGGACACTCTCATCCTTAGGGAGTTAGGGATTGACAGGGGAACCGACCAGCGATCCAAACAGGGCACCGGCGTTGAGAATAGACAGCCATTGTCCCTCGCGAGCAATGTGCCCACTCACATAGGAGGGGTCGATGGCGCGATCGCCGACTTGCAGACTCGACAGCGCTGCGGCTTCAAAATTAACGATGCCTTCCAGGGACGAAACAATGCAGGCCAGTTGTCTCTCTTCAAGAGAGAGCAGCACGGCGGTCAGTTTTTCCTGGGGCCGCCGCTGGGCCGTGGTAGCGATGGGCAGCTTGAGGAACTGGGCAAGCTGTAGTACCCAGAGAAGCCGCCCGCGATGATTGGCGACACCGAGCAGCGCCCCATGAACCCCCGGAATCGGAGACACTTGAGCGCGGGCCAGGGTCAATACCTCCTTGGCCTGCCCTAGGGGAATCAGGAGAGAAACGGTTCCGAGGCGAACCTGAAAGTAATCGGCGGCAGCGGCAAGGGGAGTCATGGGGGTTTCAGGGGTTACTGACGAGTGCCTCACAGAAATTGCTTGATAACCTTCATCAAGTCCGTGGGACTGTAGGGCTTGGTGAGGTAGGCATTGCCGCCCTGACGCAAGGCCCAAAACTGATCGAACTCCTGGTCTTTGCTCGAGCAAAAACGATAGGAACGGACTCAAACTGAAGCTCGCCACGAATTTTGCGGCACAACTCCAGGCCGCTCAATCCTGGCATGACGATATCGGTAACGATTAAATCCGGTTGCCCATACTGTTGCAGCCAACCGATCGCCTCTTGGGCGTTGGTGAGGATGGTGACATCGCATTCGAGATTTTTGAGCAGCACCTCAATGAGCATGCGTTCGGCCTTGGAATCTTCAACCACTAAGATTTTCTTCATGGTTTACTCGTTATGTCCTGTGAGGTGAGACTGTACCAGATTAACCAATTCTTGCGGCGAAAACGGTTTGGCGATGAAATTGACCGCCCCTACCATGCGCGCCCGAATGCGATCGATTAGTCCGTCCCGGCCTGTTAGCATCACGATCGGGATATCTCGCAGCAGCGTCGATTTCTGAAACATGCTGCATAGCTCATACCCATCAATCTCTGGCATGTTAATGTCCATCAAAATCAGAGCGGGCCGCTGGCGAACAAAGGTTGTCAAGGCTTTGGCTGGCTCGACCACATTAATGACCCGATAACCAATGGATTCCAGGGTCATTTTGACGATTTGTTGGGTGGCTTTGCTATCGTCGATACAGGCAATGAGGGGCCCGGAGGTTTTCAGCTGCTGTTCCGGAGAAGGTAGCTCGTATTCATGGAGCTGAATGGCTCCGGCATTGACTAAGGGCTGGAGTAAGGTCGCCAGTTGCAAGGTATTTTTCCCCGTTTGCTGGGCAATTTCGTAGAGAGAAAGGCGCTGCTCAAAGAGGGGGCGATTGGCCGCAATGAATTGATAGTCTTCCTGTTCCAACCAGGATTGACCGCCAACGTTATTCAGGTCGCCCAGGAGGAGTCGCTGGAAAA
>JAAUTE010000066.1 GCA_012031815.1 Chloroflexaceae bacterium | reverse complement strand
CATTGGATCCGATTTTCGAAACCTGAGTTTGGAATTGCGGGAATTTGCCTGCTAAGTCTGTCCCGTGTTCAGGGAGCGTAGTCCAATCGCCAGAAGAACGCCCCGAATTCCATGCAAAAAAACCCCCAGCCTAAATACCGGTTTGGTCATGTCTAATGCTGCTGCGATCGCGCCTTTACTAGTAGTTGAAAATGTTTACGCAGGATATATTCCCGACTTGAATATTCTGCAAGGCATTAATTTTTGCATCGGGGCGGGGGAGTTAGTGACCGTCATCGGCCCCAACGGGGCAGGCAAATCCACCTTGGCGAAGACAATTTTTGGGTTACTGAAGCCCAATCAGGGACGTATTCTCTTCAAAGGCGAAAATATTGCCGGATGGAAATGCGATCGCATTGTGCAGCGGGGGTTATGTTACGTGCCCCAAATTGCCAATGTGTTTGCCTCGCTCTCTGTGGAAGAAAACCTGGAAATGGGAGCATTTATCCGCAGCGGTCCCACAAAACCTTTAAAAGATTCGATTTATAATATTTTTCCCATCCTGGCCCAGCGCCGCCACCAATCCGCAGGAACCCTGTCCGGAGGGGAGCGGCAAATGCTTGCGATGGGACGGGCCCTGATGTTAGACCCGGATTTACTGCTGCTGGACGAACCCTCTGCGGCCCTCTCCCCGATTCTCGTCAACAGTGTCTTCGAGCAGATTCAGCGCATTCATCAAACGGGAAAGTCGGTGGTGTTAGTCGAGCAAAATGCCAAAAAAGCGCTACTCCTAGCTCAGCGCGGCTATGTTTTAGAAAATGGCAAAGACCGTTTTGAAGGAACCGGGGCAGCGTTACTCAATGACCCGAAAGTCGGCGAATTGTACCTAGGAGCGGCTTATCAACGCAGGAATTCAGCGCAGGAAATCCCTTAGCGTGTGGAAGAGCGCGTCAGCACGCCCCACAGAAATATCAGCACGATCGCGCCGATGATAGCGCAAATAATACCGGTAACCGTCAAGCCCGTCGGATCGATTCCCAAAAATACTCTAGCCAGAAATCCGCCAATGAGCGCCCCCAATACCCCCAGGCCGATAGTGGCAAAAATACCGCCCCCTTGACGCCCCGGATAAATCAGTTTGGCGATCGCGCCAGCAATTAAACCCAAAATGATCCAAGCAAGAATACCCATATCCAGTAATAGACTCCAAGCTGATGGACAAGAACGAAGGAATTCTAAGCAATTTCCCCTGTCCTTGACTTCTACTTTTGGGTATAGGGTGTTGGGTATAGGGTGAGTTAGTTCTGCTCAGTTGCGAGCAGTGCGGCCTTGCAATTTCAAAGAATCAAGTGTATAGATGGGCAACATACTCACCATAGCCGTTGTAGGGTAAGGTTTCGCGACGTTCCCAGGAAAAATCGGGCCCTGCCCCAACAAAGCGTTCCGTGGCTTGCGACCAGCGGGGATGGGGAACTTGGGGATTGACGTTGGACTCGAAGGCATATTCTCTGGGAATCAGGGTATTCCAGAATGTGGCTGGCTGAGAATCCACGAAATCAATTTTAACGATGGATTTAGCGCCTTTGAAGCCGTATTTCCAGGGAACGACCATGCGGAGGGGCGCACCGTGCTGTTTGGGCAGTTCCCGACCGTAAATGCCCAGAGCAAAAAAGGCTAAGTCGTTGGCCATCTCGTCCAAGCGCAAGCCCTCGGTGTAGGGCCAAGGTAATCCACCTAGATGGATTTCCGGGCCGGGGGTCATGGCAAAGTCATAAAAAGACGTAAATCGTACAAATTTGGCTTTAGCTGTGGGTTCTACCGCTTCAATCAGTTTATTCATGGGGAAGCCAAGCCAGGGTAGCGCCATCGACCAGGCTTCAACGCAGCGGAAGCGATAGATGCGTTCTTCTAGGGGAAAGGTTTTTTTGAGGCCGTCTAGATCAAAGGTGCGGGGCTTTTTGACCAGGCCGCCGACGGTTACCTGCCAATCATCGAGGGGTAATTTTTGGGCTTTGAGCCAAATTTTTTTGCTGCCTCCATATTCATAAAAATTGTTGTACTGTCCGGCTAGTTCGCGGGCGGTGAGGGGGCGATCGCTTTGGGCAAACAGGGGATTGGTTCTAGCGTCGAGTTGGGGCAGATTGAGGGTTGTTTCCAGGGACAGTTGGGAGGCTGACTTGGGCTGACAGCCGCTGAGGGGAACCAAACTGGCACCGACTCCTGCACCGATGAGGGTTTTGAGGAAGTGACGGCGATTGTAGTATGAACTTGATAAGGTTACCTGGCTTTCGGAGAGTTCCCAGGATTGAGGGATGCGAATAAATGGCATAGGATTGGCGATCGCAAACTAGAGGGAGGGAACTGGATAGAAGCAGATTATGGGCAATAAATTAACCTGCTTTGATATTAGCGTCCTCTAGGACAAGAGAATGGCGAGGCTGGATGAGGGAATTGTTGAGAATTTGTCGGGGAGTGGGGGAGGGGAAAGGAGAATTTTTAGAATGGAAGTATCAGGGTTCATCAAGGATTGTGGGTATGGATCGTTCGCGGAATACTAAAGTGGGTCTTCTTTATCCTTGCTATCGCTACCAGGGGCCTTTTAAACTGGCAGACTTGGCGTTTAATGCTAATTTGCAGGAGTTTGCCCACCAGGTCGGTTACATCAGTTCATTTCATACCAATGGGAAACTGAGTACGGAGGAAGCTTGTGCGCGATTGCAGCAGCTCTGGCAACAATTTGAGCAAAGTAAACGCAATTTAGATCAATTACCCAGTAATTTTTGAAAATTTAGTCAATGTTTGTAGGATTAAGCTTTTAGTCGGTAGCTTAGCGGTGGGGTCTACCGCAAGCTTTAAGATCGAACAGTAGATTTGGTGACAGGATTTATCGCCCATGAGACAATTTGTTATTCAAGTGGATGCCTTTACGAATCAGCCATTTTCGGGTAATCCAGCGGCGGTGTGCATGTTGGATGCAGCCCTTGACGATCGCGTGATGCAGCACATTGCAGCGGAGCTAAATTTGTCGGAAACGGCGTTTATTTTGCGCCAGGGGCAGGGGTTTCGACCTGCGCTGGTTTACGCCGATCGCTGAAGTGCCTTTGTGCGGCCATGCAACCTTGGCTAGTGCCCACGTTCTCTGGAGCGAGCGGTATTTGCGATCGGGGACGGCGGCTCGCTTCCACACCAAGAGCGGAGAGTTGTTGGCCAGCAAGCAGGGGGATTGGATTGAGCTGGATTTTCCGGTGTATCGTTCGCGATCGCCCCTGAGTCCGCCGGATCTGGCCGCGGCGCTGGGGGTTGAGCCAAAAACGGTGTTGGAGAATTCCCTGGGCTATTTGGTGGAGCTGGAGTCGGAAACGCGGGTGCGCGAACTACAGCCGAATTTGGACAGGCTGGGTGCGCTCTGTGTGGATGGGGTGATTGTGACCGGTCGGGCTGATGCAGGCTCGGAGTTTGATTTTGTATCGCGGTTTTTTGCGCCGAATCTGGGTATTGCTGAAGATCCGGTCACGGGCGCGGCCCACTGCTGTCTGGCCCCTTTCTGGCGCGATCGCCTCTACAAAAATACTTTTTTGGCCTATCAGGCTTCCCGGCGCGGGGGCGTGGTCAAGGTGAGTTACGATGGCGGCGATCGCGTTTCCTTGGGCGGTCAAGCGGTGACGGTGATGCGGGGTGAACTGGCCTGGGATTAGAGAAGTAAGGTTTTTCCTAACGGATTTGGGGGTAAAACCCTATCGCTTCGGGAGGGAAACCTTATGGATTTGGTGACAAAACCTGATTAGTTTAGGCGGGAAATCTGATTGATTTTTGACAGTCTTCCATGACACTCATGCTATTATCTGAAATTTTCTAAATTCTTCTAAGCTTTCTTCAGCAGCGCCAAATAGTATCAATGAAGCGATCGCAAACAGGGAATCCGTATATGTTGCGGACTTTTCACTGGTTGAGAAGAACAAAATCCCATCTGCTATCCTCGTTAAAATCCTTAAATGTTCCAACCCCAAGCTTTCTCCCCAACCTTTACCTAGACGGCTTTCCAGGTTTTTGAGATGTCTAATGAATAGCAAGGGTAGTTGAAAGCAAGCCGGCGGAAAATTAAGGACATAGGCAGAAAATTTGGCGATAAAAGTGTTTTTAGAGGTTTTTTTGACAAAAGTGTGTGGAAGCCTTCTTTCTAGTAGCGAGTTCGCAGCGGCAATATTTTTAAGCAGCGCCACGAATACCTCTATTAGGAGTTTCTTAAAATTTCACGAGAAGAGTTTCGCAATAAGAGCGCCAAGCCAGCATCGCCAAAAGATAAAATCTTCGTAAAATTATCGGTGGTTATCCGTAGAATGCGGTAGAGACAGGCAAGTGAATTTGTCGACTCCTGCGAATCACAGTGCAAACACTTTGCTACCCATTGGTGACACCCAATAAAGCCGGCCAAACAAGGAACGGGAAAGGATTCGTACCGTGAAAAAATTCAAAGTAGCACAAAGCGAAATCGCAATGAACCGACCCATTTCCAGCGCGATCGCAACAGAATTTTATAAAGTTTTGGTGAAGCCAGGATCGAAGCACGCTGGTGTATATTCTGCAATAAGTTTTTCAAGACCTCTTTCAGTACTTGTCTTGAGCTGTGTTGAAGCTCACATTCAGCAGGTGTTATTTCCAGGCAGTTTTTTAAAGATTTGGTAAAGCTAGCTATATTGACTTGTCAATGCCCAAAAGAAGGCTTAGTATCATGAATAGAAAGGGACAGGAAATTTACTTAAATAATTCCACCCCTAACTCATTAAAGCTTTGTGATAGATCTTTCATGTCCTACGAAGATTGGCTCGAGCTAGCCCTGGTTCTTGCTGCCAAGTTTGAATTGTTGTCTAAATGTATGGTGGCTAAATTCAGCTTATACAAGACTTAAATCAATTAGCTTTTCTCTATCCCTGTCGCCTTCTCGCTATACAACACACCATTTTTGGAGATTGCAACAATGAATGAAATTATTGGAACTAACGCCAGCGAAACCTTAAGGGGAACTACCGGTGACGACCTGATCACTGCCCTGGATGGCAACGACGTAGTGCGAGCTGGAAACGGTGACGATTTCGTTGATGGCGGTTTGGGTGACGATAATCTAAGGGACGCGGATGTCGGCCACGACATATTTATCGGGGGTGAAGGCAACGACATCATCAGAGCCGAAAACGGTGACGACCTAATTTTTGGAGACGACGTTGCCTTCGACTTTGTTGAAGGCGCGGTTTTTTCATACGACTTAGTTCGCCTGCGAGAAGTGATTAGTCTGGATGGTACTGTCACCGAAGTCCTTCGCGAAGCCAGGCAAAATGGTGAAGTTCAATATAACGACATTGTCTCCATCAATGCCCTAGATAGCGCGGACTTAATCCATGTGCTTGAAGTTGACGATACTTTCCTTGATGCAGGGGAAGGTCTAGGCATCGACGATGGAGACGATACGATTTCTACCCAAAAGAGAATCGACGGGGATGAACAGTTAGCGATCGCCATTAATGACGGTAACCCCGATTTCAATGCGTCTAACGGCTTCTCCTTTACCTTAGATAACATCGAGGTCAGTGATGTTGAGACAATAACGGGTGCTTCGTTCGTTGTCGAACTAAAATTGGGTGAGATTACGGTCAGTACCCTCACATTCCTCGAAGCCGACTTAGTGAGTCTTAACAGTGGTGCTACCTTTAGCATTAGCGCAGACGATACAGCCGTTTTCGATAATTTGGTTCTGTCTGCCGGAAATAATACCAGCTTTAGTCTTCGCGGCTTCGACCTTCAGCTTGGTCAACTGACGATGGTAGAGTCGGCAAGCGGAAACGACAATATTCAGGCTGGCGAAGGTAACGACACCGTTTTCGGCGGACTGGGAGACGATATCATCACTGGCAATAGTGGAGATGATGTAATCACTGGTGGAGGCGGCTCAGACACACTAACGGGCGGATCGGGTCACGACACCTTCGTGTACGGGCAAGAGGTCATTGGCAACCCTGCGGACATCATCACCGACTTTCAGATTGGTTTTGACAAGTTCGATGTTAGCGGGCTTGGCCTAGGTGACAACCTGTTTGCAAACGGGTTTTTAGGTGTTTCCGAGATAACAGCCAGCGGTTTCACCCTCAATCTAGACCTTGATGGTGGCGGAGATGGGTTTGCCGCTCTAGCCATTGTTAGCTATGGGTTCGGTCAACTGACGGACTTTACGGCAGCCGGTTTGGAAAGCACCCTACTTGCCTAAATAAGTTTGCGGGCTTGGGCCAAAGTCACTAATCATATCTACAATGCCAAAGGGTGCGGAAGTTGGTAATCAGCGCTGCCGTGCCCTTTGGGTTTTGCTGTGAGCAATGCAACCATGTAGTGCATTAGCCCGCAGCGTTCGTAAGTAACCCTTCAACCAGTTAGGCTAGGGGCTGGGCGTCCTTGAATGCTTGGGCACAGCAACCTGATTGATATCCACCGACAGCGCTTTTAATCGCTCTTTGAGAGGATCGGACAGAGATTGCTGCCAGCGCCCACCCAGATGTTCGGCGAAAAAGCGCTCAATGGCTGCGGCCGCCGCTATCCGGTTAGTTTCTCCGGCAAAGCCGTGACCTTCATCTTCTGCTAGCAAATATTCCACCCGTCGATTGAGGTCTCGCAGTGCCGCCACAATTTGATCCGATTCTGCCTGTTTAACGCGGGGATCATTGGCCCCTTGGATGACCATGAGCGGCGCTTGGATTTTGTGGGCAGAAAATAGAGGAGACTGCTGGCGCAATTGCTCAACTTGGGACGGATCTTCGGGATTGCCGACTCGGAGCTTAAACTCGGTGCGAAAAGCTTCCCAATAAGGCGGCAGACTTTCGTAGAGCGTAAAAAGATTGGAAGGACCCACGAAAGAAACTCCCACTGCGTATAGGTCAGGGGTAAAGGCTAAACCCGCTAAGGTGGCATAACCCCCGTAGGAAATGCCAAAAATTCCCACCCGCTTCGGATCGGCAACGCCCTGCTCGATGAGATACTTAACCCCGTCAGTGAGATCCTGCTGCATTACCCCCGTTCCCCACTGGCGGTTGCCTGCATTGAGAAAGGCTTTGCCGTAACCAGTTGACCCGCGAAAGTTGGGCTGAAAGACTGCGTAACCCCGATTGGCTAAAAATTGGGCGAACGCATCATAGCCCCAAGTATCTCGCGCCCAGGGGCCGCCGTGGGGCAGCACAATCACGGGCAAGTTGCGCGGTGGCAAACCTTTGGGAAGGGTGAGATAGGCAGGAATTTCAGCTCCATCGCGAGCTTGGTAGCGCAAGGGCTGCATGGGAGCCAGCTCGGCTCGGTCTAGTTGGGGCAGCAGTTGATAGAGTTTTTTTAGGTTGCGGGTCGTGCGCTCGAAGAGATACACCGACCCCGGATCGATGTCGCTGTATACTCCCACTAAACAATACCGCCCGTCATCGGTCATAGAATCTATGCCAAGGTCGCCTTCGGGGAATTGCTGGCGTAAGTAGGCTAGATCACGGGCAAATTCCTTCGTTTTGGGATAGATTCGCAGGCGATCGCCGACATAAAAGGTCGCCAGCAGTTCTCTAGTTTTGGCGGAGAACAGGGCGCGGCCAAAGTCTACCTCTCCCTGGGGATCGCTTTCGACCAGTTCCAGGGTGCCCGTTTGGGGATTGAGCAAAACCAGTCGGGTCAGATCGACGGTTTCTCCTTGGTTGCTGGCGAGATAAACTCGCTGATTGTCTCGATGGAATCCAAGGGGACGACAGGTTTCTTCCAATGTACAGCGTAGGATAGGCACGAACCCGCTGCCCTCGATCCGCAGGAGTTCGCTGCCACCATTGTTGAGGGGTCGCACGGCCAGCCGCAAGTTGCCATCCCAGTCTGCAATCCAGCTTTCGATTTCGTGATTGTTGGTGTAAAGGCGATCGCGTTTTCCGGTGTGTAAATTGAGGCGATACACATCGTAATAGCGGCGATCGCGGTCGTTGAGGCCAATGAGGAGGCGATCGGGGGTCGCTTCGGGGAGGGCGATGACGGTTGCCCGTACGCCGTCTAAGGGCGTCAGGTTGCGAGGGGAGCGGGCAGGGTCAGCGGGAGTATCAGGGGAAATCGCGTAGAGGTGAAAATTCTCGTTGCCCTGCTGGTCTTGGAAGTAGAGGAGATAGCGCCCGTCGCGACTCCAGAAATAGCGAAAAATAGAGCGATCCGTGGCTTGGGTAACGGCCCAGCCATTGCTAAAGGGCTGGTTTAGGGGTTTGACCCAAAGGTTGAGAATGCCATCAATCGGTTTGATAAACGCTAGATAGCGGCTATCGGGGGAGAGTTGGGCTCCGGTAATTTCAGGATTGCCGAAAAATTTTTCTCGCTCGATCAAGGAAACGAGGGACTGAGCGGGGCAAGGGGGCGTTTGAAGCTGGAGGGGGTTGTTCTGGGCTTGCGTTAGAGACAAAACGGTGTTCTTTGGGAAAAGCACCCCAATCCAAGCTCAAAAAGGATAAGCTAAGCAGAAGGCTAAGAGCGGGCAATTTCAGCAATTTCATAGAAGAATTCGGCAACTTAGCTTGAAGAAGCTAGGAAGATGGGTCATGGGCTTTAGGGGGTTAGCTGCTCAAATAAGGCGGTCAAAATCTGGTTGGAGAACAAGAATCCTTCCGGATCGCTCAAGCGCAACCGGGCCAGCCGGGAAATGGCGATCGCACTGGCCGGGACGGGATGGCCTTGGCGATCGCTAAACTCAACCCACCCTTGCTGAAGGTAGGATTGCAGGCAGCGCCAGAGGCAGGCAACCGTCTCGTGGCCAAATTTGTCCCCCAGGAAAAGCAGATCGATCCCCCGGGACTGGCGCAATCCCAGCATCAACGTCTCCAACAGCTCGTCGTGAAGGGACGTTACCGGGCAGTTAATCTTGCCTTGATTGTCCCGCAATTGCGCCAACCACAGATAGTACTCGCGACGGTTGCGGGGACGAGTAAAGCGTTGGCCGTTAACATAGCTGGCTGCCCCCATGCCAAAACCATAATAAGGTTGATTTTGCCAATATACCTGATTATGGCGGCACTGGTAGCCGGATTGAGCATAGTTGGAAATCTCGTAATGCTCGTAACCCGCATCGCTCAAGTGCTGCTGGGCCAGGCGATACATTTGGGCTGTGGTTTCGTCCGCTGGGAGGGGCTGCTTTCCGGTCTGGTAGAGGCGGCCAAAGGCGGTGATTGGTTCCAGCACCAAGTCGTAGCAAGACAGGTGCTGGGGAGCGAGGGCCAGGGCCCCTTGCAAAGACTGCACCCACTGCTCCTCGCTTTGGTGGGGAAGGCCAGAAATCAGATCGAAACTGAGGTTGCTGACACCGGCCTGGTGCAGCAGTTCCACCGAGATCAATATCTCTTGTCGATTGTGCGATCGCCCACAAAGTTGCAGCAATTCCTCTTGAAAAGCCTGTATGCCCAAACTAAACCGATTAATCCCGGCTTGAAGGTAGCCTTGAAGTTTCGGGCCATCGAAGGTTCCGGGATCGATTTCCAAGGAAATTTCCGCCGCCGCCGCCAGACCAAAGCGGGAGTCCAGGCACTCTAGTAAGGCATTGAGTTGGGCTGGGGACAACAAAGAAGGCGTTCCGCCCCCGAAAAAAACGGTTTGCAGCGGCTGACCGCCCGCAGGAGCAAGGCTAATTTCTTGCGTCAGGGCTTCCAGGTACTCCTCCACCGGAAGACTGTCAGGATTGGCTCCCATCCCCAAGACAGAAATGGGAAAGTCGCAATAGTAGCAGCGCCGGCGACAAAAGGGAATGTGTAGGTAAGCCGATTGGGGAAGGGTGACGGCTTGCCCACTCTGCCCCTGGAAGGGCTGGTTTTCGGTGAGGGAGGTAGGGAGCATGGTTGGGTTGGGCAGCAAAAAGAGTTCCAGGAGAAAAGGCCCGCCGCGACCGCGATCGTTCCTCCCAGCCGCAACAGCAACTTAGCTGAATTCATTGTTAGAGTAACAAACAAAAGGCTAGGGTTGCCGAAAGCGTAATTTTATGACTGTTCGATCCCGCCAGGGATATCCAGAGCGAAGCCTTGCTAGTGAACCGTTCGCTGGAGTCCAACTTGGGGCTGCCTGCCGCAGTCAAGTTAGTCGTCCTGAAGGCAGTGGAGGCTGAAAAACCAAAGATATAATAAGTGGATTAAGCTAGCCGCCCTTTGCTCTGGGGGAAAGACTTCCCGACGCCTTGCTCACTCACTGGGGTTGAGAACCATGATTGACGCTATTATCATTGCTTTATGTATTTTGGCAGCGGCCGGATTTGGCTACGACAGCGTGGAGCTGTTACCGGTGGCTGTACGCCAGCAGGTTTCCAACGAAAATGCTCTGCGCTTTGTCTCGGCGGGATTTGCGGCGATTGTCGGTTTTGCCATCGGCCTGACGGTACAAACCACCTATCGCCGCCTAGAATTCCAGATTCGCAATACGTCGTTAGAAACGATTCTGACCAGAGCCGTGGGATTAGCGGCTGGCCTCCTCATTGCCAACCTGACCCTGGCTCCCCTCTTTTTGCTGCCCATTCCCAGTAATCTTACCTATATAAAGCCAATTATGGCGATTTTAGGCAGTACTATGTTTGCGTTCCTGGGTATAAGCTTAGCTGACACCCACGGACGGACGTTTTTGCGCCTGATCAACCCCAACAGCATTGAATCCATGCTGATTGCGGAGGGAACCCTGGAACCGGCGGCGGCGAAAATTTTGGACACCAGCTGCATTATTGACGGTCGCATTGAAGAGTGCTCAACACCGGGTTTTTGGAAGGTCAAATTCTCGTGCCCCAGTTTGTTCTGGGAGAACTGCAACAGCTCGCCGATGCTCCCAACGACCAAAAGCGCATTCGAGGCCGGCGCGGCTTAGATATTCTCAATCGTATGCAGGATGCCTATCCCGATCGCATCGTCATTCATTCTGCTGACTACGAAGATATTAGTGCCGTGGATAGCAAGCTGATTCGCCTGGCCCAGGAAATTAGCGCCTTATTACTGACCCACGATTTCAACCTGAGCAAGGTCGCCAATCTGCAAAAGGTCTCGATTCTTAACATTAATGACCTGGCTCAAGCGGTTCGGCCGATTTATCTGCCTGGGGATTATCTAGAAATTAAAATTCTCAAGGAAGGGAAAGAACCTTCCCAGGGCATTGGCTATTTGGAAGATGGCACGATGGTCGTGGTGGAGGAAGGCAAAAATCGGGTCGGAGAGGAAGTGCGGGTCATCGTCACTTCTTCTTTGCAAAACCGTGGCTGGGCGCATGATTTTTGCTAAGCCCCAAGCCAGCGCGATCGCCTCTTAATAGTCTTAATATCGGCTAAACCCACTCTTCATCATCCTCTGCTGGAGCATTCGCAGACTCCGGTGTAGGGCGCAGGGGGGAGGAGGGGGGAGCAATGACGCGAAAGTCAGCATCGTAGACCGTGTCGATGTTTTTGGGAGCGGTTCGGTCGGGTTTGCTGTTGGGACGATAGCTGTAGGAATAAACGGAATTACTGGGGTTCGAAGGGGGGCGAGGATTGGGGTGGTTCAGTCGGGGGAACGGTCGGGACAGGACTCGGCTCGACCTCTGGGGGATTCCATTCACCGGGCCGGGGGCTGCTTTCCCAATCGGCGGTGGGGCCGACAGCTCGATTGGTGCGGCTGTAGTTCGGTTCTTCCCGTCTGGGCGGGGAGCTGGGACGGGGAACATCGGGGTCGGCGGCGGGTCGGGGGCGATCGCTGCCGGGCCTTCCCATTGCCGCTAAGCCTTGTAAGAGAAGGCTGGTGAGCAAACCGGCCAGAGCAAACAGGGCCATCCACAAAGCTAGCGGAAGGCTGGCCGTTTCGTAGATGCCCAAAATCACTAGAGAAATTGGCGCTAGATTTTGGAGGACAAGGATTGCCAAGGCCCCCGCTAACAACAGGAGGAGGAATGGCCGCATGGGTAACCTACTAAAATTCACCCTTTAATTTTATCGCTGTCGCTTTTTTCTTCTGGCTTGGCCTGCCCAGGGAGAAAACTCTGGCGGCGCGATCGCCTTTGGGCTGCGCCTTATATGCTGCCTTTGCTACATTCTCGGCGCTGAGTGCCGCCAACAGGGAAAAATTCGAACTAGACAGGAGCAGACTCCAGCAACACCACCGCATAGGCACAGATCCCTTCTTCCCGACCCACTGGGCCGAGCTGTTCGTTGGTTGTGGCTTTGATGCTGACTTGGCTGGGGTCAATGGCCAGGACTGCCGCCAATCGCTCCTTCATGGCTTTCAGGTGGGGTTTAAGCTTGGGCCGCTCTGCCACCACCACCGAATCAAGATTGCCAACCTGCCAGCCCTGCGATCGCACTAAGCGATGACCTGCTCTAGAAGTTTCAGGCTATCAGCCCCCTGCCATTGGGGGTCGGAAGGCGGGAAATAATGGCCAATATCCCCCAAACTTAGCGCTCCTAACATGGCATCCATAATGGCGTGGGTTAGCACATCCGCATCGCTATGCCCAACCAATCCCAGCGCATGGGGAATGTCCACGCCCCCTAAAATGAGCCGTCGCTCCGGGCCCAAACGATGGATGTCATAGCCATTGCCAATCCGCAAGTTTACCATACCTAACCCCACTTCTGACCCTTGTCGCCATCGCCAACAGGGCCGCACAATCCCAGCCGACGAAAACCAGAGAACGCTTCAAATATAGTCTAAAACCACCGGCGTTAACCGGGGAGGCGAGCGGCAATCTGAATAACCTGAAGTAAATTTTCTAAATTTTGTTCGTCCGGTGGCATCAAGCAAGGAAAGACCGACAGCCCTCCCACTTCATTGGCCGCCGCCGCCGTGTTGCTATCGAGGGTAACCAGGGCAGCCGTCCCAGGCTATCAATCGACTTCAACGCCCCCAGATAAGCCAGCGGTTCCTCGATGGCAGAGTCAATAATGATGGCATCAATCGACCAAACCCGCGTCATAATTTCGGCTTGTTCTAGGGAGTCTGCTTCCAGCAGGCGATGGGTAAAACCAGCGGTTTGCTGCTCCAAGGCCGACAAAAAGGCTTCTTCTGAAAGTATTCCGCGCCAACCCTGTAGGGGATTGGGATGGAGCCGCAGCAAGGTCAAGCTCCTGGTTCCCAAGCTACAAGCCTCCGGCGGAGCCGCGAGCAGCGCCTCCAGTTCTGACCGTTGGGCCGGCAAGCATAGCACTCCGTCGGCTCCCCGCTGTTCTGCTTGGCGGCGATCGCTATGAGCCGTCATGATCCACACCTGAATCCGCTGGGTGCGGGGGTCAGATTTAAGCAAGGTCAGTACGTCCCAGCCAGACAGGAGGGGCAGCAAGGGATCGAGGAGAATCGCAGAGGGTTGAAGTTGCCGAGCTTTCTCTAAGGCTTCTGTCCCAGAGCGAGCCACAATCGCCCGGTAACCCAAGGCTTCTAGCAAGTCAGTCAAGCTTTCAATGTAGCGAGGCACGGCTTCCACAATTAACACCAACTGTTTGCTGAGAACAAGGGCACTTGCATCCTTCCGGGCTTCTCTGTCCAAGGAATGGGGCGGCAGTAACAGGGTAAATTCACTGCCGTGATCGACCTTGGAAATAAAGGAAATATCGCCACCGTGGGCCCTGGCCAGCCGTTGAGTTAGGACTAGCCCCATCCCGGCTCCTTCATACTGCCGCGTTAGGGGATTTTCCAATTGCTGAAATTTTTGAAAATTAAGGGCTGAGATTCTGCCGGAATGCCGATGCCCGTATCCCAAACCGCGAAGGCAATCCAGTTTTCCCAGCGCGTGACCCGCAACCCGACTTTACCCCCTTCCGGGGTGAATTTGCAGGCATTATCCAGCAGATGTACCAGCATTTGGCGCAGGCGCAGCTCATCCGCCACTAAAATATCTAATCCCGGCTCAATTTCCCGCTTAAATTCCAGGCATTCTCCCAGTTTCCCCTGTTTGTCTTGAACGATTTTGTAGGCGCGATCGCAAACGCTGGCAATACTGACAGGTTCCAGGGAAAGCTTAAGCTGGCCCGTTTCCAGGCGAGTCAAGTCCAGGAGATCGTTGACCAAGGTCATCAATTGATGGCCGCTGTTATAAATCAAATTGGCATAGTGGGCTTGCCGCTGGTTGAGTTCTCCCAATTTTTGCTCCTTAAGCAGACTGGATAAACCAACCACCGCGGTTAGGGGCGATTTGAGTTCGTGGCTGATACAGGACAAAAATTCGTCTTTTAATCGATTAAGTTGGGCTAGGTCGGCATTTTTCAGCGCCAGTTCCTGACAGAGTCGTTGCTGCTCGGTGATATCCGCTGCCAGGACTAACCACAATAAAGGCGGTTGACTAACCGGCGATTCCGGCTCACAGGTTTCTGGCGCCAATGGCTGATTGCCGAGGTCAAGGGGCAGCTTAGCAAATCGCCAAACTCTCTGGACGCCGTTAGCCAGGGGGGGACGGGCTGGCTGGTTGGGGTGATCGGGCGGGGAACAGACAAAAGCTGGGCGTTCCAGGTTTGCAGGGGGTGGGTTTGGCCCGCAGGCGCAAGGCAATGGGACGGACAGTAGGGCTGGTCAGGGGACTGCGATCGCAGTTTTGCCAAGGGGTTGCCCTCTCGTCCCGGTAACTCCACCGCTTGCCAACAGAGATCGGCTGGAGAAGGGTAAGCGGCTTCAGGAGGGGAGCCAGCCGGAGGGAGATACTCCCCAAGCTGTTCCCGCCAGGTGCGATTGCGCTGTACTGCCTGGCCTTGACTGTCTTGCAGCAGCAGGGGGAGCGGCAGTCGATCGAGCAACTGTAACAGCCAGGGTTGGCAGAAAGGGAGCAGCGGCTGGCTCGGTAAAGCGAAGGGTTTGGGAGCGATAGGCAGGAGGAATTGGAGCAATTGTTCTAGATCGAGCAGACCTAGGTATTCGCCTTTACTGCCGACTAGGGCGCAGCGTGCTAAGTTTTGGTATTTTGCTGGACAGGCTAAGCGGAATTCCTGGAGGCTCATGCGGGCGGGCAAAACCAAAATTGGCTCCAGGAGAGCCTTGAGAGCGGCGGCGGCTATCCCCGAACCAGGGCGATTGGCCCCAATATAGCCAGCACCAACGGCCGCCAGCAGCGGTTGGCCAAGCAGATAAGACAGCAAATGCTCTCTGCCAATAACCCCAAGGGGGACTCTTTGCTCGCTGACAACGATAACCGCCTCGTGCCGTCCGGAATGCAGCAAGAGAGGAATGGCCAGCAAGTCAGACTCCAGACAGGCGGGAGTAAGCTGGAGAAACCGTCCGAGAGTAGGCGTGGGAACAGTCATGAACAAGCCGCTCGCTGAGTGCAAAGTATAGACCGCACCTAGCTGTATCTAGCCCTCCCTGCTACCAATAGGCTGGGAACTGACGGCAACAAGCAAAATCTATCACTAGCAAAGCGTTTTCGGTTTCCCTGACGCTCCTACCCTTGCTTGCTGCAATACCTCAAATGCCTAGAACCGTCTTCACAGGCCAGGGCGATCTCAACTTTAATTATGGAGCGGAAGACAGCATGTTCCCCCATCGCTACTTACAATTAATTACAATTTTTAGCCTCGGTTAATTAATGCTAAGTTTTATAAAGAGCAAAATCTTAAAACTTATTTAAGACGGCAACGAGTTTGGCTGACCCTCTATCCCTATGTCTATTTGTTCCCGTGGAGGCCCTTGCCCATACCCTCCTCGCGCTGCTCCAAGGCGATCGCTTTTTGCTCCAGCAGGTGCGATCGCCGGGAGAGTTAATGGAGTACACAGATAGACATGCGGAGAACATTGACTGCTTAGTGGCCATCAACCACATTGCCATCCAGCCCTTGTTTAATCAGCTATACGAGCGGGGAATTCTCTTGCCTGTGATCATCATTGATGATATGGATGATCCCGGCGGGGGCCAGGACATAGCCGAACCGGTCGCGCCCACCTATTTCTACCACCCCAGCGAGGTACGTCTATCCGCTAGCAAGGTCGAGGCGATCGCCTCAGTCATTGAGCAGGCCATCCATCAGTTCCTCAAGCTAGCCCCCTACCTGTACCCTGGGCGAAAGGACGACAATCACGATACAATCGGATATCAAAGAGGACAGGCCAGGTTCCCTCGTAATGCAGCAGCGCCGTCTCGCGCAAAAGCTCAAGGAAAGACTAGGCTACCTAGGGGTGTACTACAAGCGAAATCCAGGTGAATTCTATCGCAACTTGTCTGCGAGAGAAAGACAAGCGCTACTAACAGCCCTCAAGACCCAGTACAGGCAGGTTATTCTAGACTATTTTGCCCACGCCCGGACCGGTCGAAT
>JAAUTE010000337.1 GCA_012031815.1 Chloroflexaceae bacterium | reverse complement strand
GTAGTTTCTTGGGTTAAATTTTTGGCCAGGGCATCCAAGAAAACCTTGTCGTCATCTACAAGTAGTATTTTCATCGATCTGTGCTGGCTAATGCTGCTCCCTAACAGTTTTTTAACCCTAGATCGGCCCTGAGAGAAATGACTCCCCTTAGATCGCTCAGCCCTCATCCCGCGATCGCCAGGGATTTTTCTGAGGGGGTATATTGGGCAACTAGCTCGCGGAATTGGTCGCCGTCGATGGTTTCCTGCTCAATGAGTTCATCCACAATGCGATCCATCGCGTAGCGGTTGGTTTCAATGAGTTGCTTGGCCCGTTCGTAGCAGTGATTGACAATGTTGCGGACGCGGGCGTCGATGCGAGCGGCAATTTCTTCGGAATATTCCGGTCGGTTCATAAAGTCTCCGCCCAAAAAGACGGGCCCGCTGTCGCTTTCCAGGGCGATGGGGCCTAAATCGGACATGCCAAAGCGGGTGACCATCTGGCGGGCCAGGGAGGTGATTTTCTCTAGATCGTTTCCGGCTCCGGTGGTGATTTCTGCCTCGCCAAAAATCGCGGCTTCTGCCGCCCGCCGCCCAGGATGGAGGTAATGCGCGCGAGGAGTTGCTGGCGAGAAACCAAGCCCTGTTCTTCGTCGGGGGTAAACCAGGTTAAGCCTTTGGCCTGACCACGGGGAATGAGGGTCACTTTTTCCACGGGGTCGTGGCCGGGGGTCAAACTCGCGACCATCGCATGGCCGACTTCGTGGTAGGCAATCAGGCGCTTGTTTTGCTATCCACCAAGGGGGTTCCTTCCATCCCGGCAACCACGCGATCGATGGCAGCTTCCACTTCCATCATGGTGACGGACTCTTTGCGGCGGCGGGCCGTGAGAATGGCGGCTTCGTTCAATAAATTGGCTAAATCTGCTCCGGTAAAACCAGGGGTACGCCGGGCGATCGCCTCTAGGGACACGTCGGTGGCAATTTTTTTGTTGCGGGCATGGACTTCCAGAATGCCCAAACGACCTTTCAAGTCGGGATAGTCCACGATCACCTGGCGATCGAAGCGCCCCGGTCGCAGCAGGGCCGGATCGAGGACATCGGGGCGGTTGGTGGCAGCGATGATAATAATGCCCGTATTACCCTCAAAACCGTCCATTTCCGTGAGTAATTGGTTGAGGGTCTGCTCCCGCTCGTCGTTGCCGCCGCCAATACCTGCCCCCCGCTGGCGGCCAACGGCATCAATTTCATCGATAAAAATCAAGCAAGGGGCATTTTCCTTGGCTTTTTTGAAGAGATCTCGCACCCGCGAGGCCCCGACCCCCACAAACATCTCCACAAACTCCGAGCCGGAAATGCTAAAGAACGGTACGCCCGCTTCTCCGGCGATCGCCCTGGCCAGCAGAGTTTTGCCCGTTCCCGGCGGCCCGATGAGCAGGACGCCCTTGGGAATACGCGCGCCCACGGCGGTAAAGCGCTCTGGCTGTTTGAGGAAGGTGACGACTTCTTGCAGTTCCTCTTTGGCTTCATCAATGCCCGCCACATCCCCGAAGGTCACGCCAGTTTTCGCTTCCATCTGAAAGCGAGCGCGGGATTTGCCAAAATTAAAGGCCTGGCCGGAAGCGCTGGCCGAACGGCGTAGAATCAGCATTAATCCGGCGAGGAGCAGCACCAGCAGCAGTAAATTCACGCCCAGGGCTACCAGCGCCGAGCTGTCGGCGGAGTTGCGAATGGAATAGTCTAGGTCGCTGTTGCGTAAGATGGCGATCAGTTCCGGGTTTTTCTCAAATAGGGGAACGGTTAGGGGTTGGGCGTCCGCCCCCGCTTCTGCTAGGGTTACTTCAGCGATCTGGGCAGTTTCGTCAATTTCGACTTCCTTGACCTTGCCCGCTTTGATTTTTTCGATCAGGTCGCCGTAGCTGAGTTTTTCCTTGGCCGCTTGGGCGATCGCGGGTTCGGCGGTTATCAACAGCGGCAGGAGCATCCCCAGGGTCGCAGTGGACAGCAGGGCTAGGCCCCAACGCAAGGGACGACGAAGAGAAGGAGAATCGGCGGAATTTGCTTGCTTGCCTCGGTTCATGTTGACTTGTGCAGAGAAGAAATGGCAGTGCGCGGAAAAAATTCGGGGCCAGGGCGGGGCGCTAGGGGTAACGACCAACTCTGGTAGAGCGTTTGAGCTTAAAATTCCCGTTCTTGTTGGCGAGGGTTGCGATAGCGGGATTCCTGGAACACGTTACCTATTCCTAGGATAATCCCTCGACCAATTAAGCCAATGGCTTTGCCGATAACTTCCGTCAAGATGTAGACAATCCCGCGCCCCGCCCAGTCAACCAGGGACTGCAATCGGGGGGCGATCGCATCTCTGGCTTCGAGGGCCAGGGTTGTTAGCCAGGGAAGTCCCTGCAATTGCTGCAATTCCCCCTGGCGCGGGGCGTAGATGTAGGCGGTTCGGATACTGTCGCCGTCCAGAAAAAAGAGACGATAGCGGCTCTCAAAGATATTTTTCGGGTCTTGCCAGTAGGTTTCCAGGCGATAGCGCCAGGATAGCTCATTGCGAAACCGGGCGATCTCCCGCGCTGACAGCCAAGGCTCGTCATAGAGCACCTGCTTGAGGGACTCGCTCTGCCAAAACTGGTTTAGAATTACCTGTGTTACGGCATTGGCAACGGTAATTAGCAGATTTTGTAGGAGGAGTTCTCCTTGATCTAGGCGGTCTGAGGCTCCCAGGGGATAAAACACTTTGCCAATTTCCAAGGGACGCTCCCATAAAAAATAGGCGAATAAAGCTTCCTGAAGGGGTATTTTGGCTAAAATCTCGCCTTGAATGCTGCCGGCATTTTGAAGCAGCAAATTGGCCCATTCCGTCTCGCGATCGCCGGACAAACCGGAAGAGCGGTTGAGGTTGCGGCCGAGAAAATCCAGGGCAGCGACTTGCCAAATCTCCTGGAGGGCTAGGGGAAGGCGTTGGGGTAATTCGGCGGGGGAAATTTCCAGGAAGCGCCATTCCTCCAGGGTGGTGTTAAAACGATTGAGAACGAGGTACAGTAATTCCCGTTTTTTGGCATTTCGGAGAATATCTATTTCTAAAAGGATATTGGTTCCGTTTTTAACCCCCAGGCGAATTTTCTCTAGGGTTTTCTCTAACAGAGTTAAAATTACCGGGGATGTCTCCTCAAACACCGCAGGCAAGCCTCTCGCCAGCGGGAACGGGTGAAATCTTGGCGATCGCGACTGGATTCGGGGCCAGGTTCGGGAATGACCAGCACCTCAACGGGTAGAAGTTGCTGTACCAGCCAACGAGCGGTTCGCAGTTCTCGCCGGCGCCCGCTCCAGTACAGCCAATCGATGAGGGGCAGCCCTGGCCGTCGCAACTGTCCATTGACCTGGGCCAGGGCTTCGTCAATTTGTTGGAGGCCCTGGTGGCGGGCCCGGGG
>JAAUTE010000336.1 GCA_012031815.1 Chloroflexaceae bacterium | reverse complement strand
CCCCTGCCGCTAGGGGAGAAAGTTTGTATATTTGCCACAAAATTACTGCCAGCAAAACAGCTACAAACACAGCTATGCCGCGATTTACAGCAGACTTAAACCTAGTAAGAATTCGCTGTTGCAACGGCGTCAATTTTTCTGGTTTCACCGCTACAGCTAAGATGCTAAAGATGTAGAAAGGTCGGAACCACTGCATCCACAGCACCGGAACAATACCTGCGATCGCAACTAAAAATACTTCCAGCCATACCGGAAGTACGGGGGAACCAACTGCTAGTCCGAGCAAACACATTCCCAGAAACAGCGGCAGTGCAGCAATACCAGCAGCGTGAATCCACAAGAAAGGTTCAAACCAAAAAAAAACGCATAAAGAGTTGATATTGGTAATTGGTATAGGTAATTGATAATTGGTAAGGAGTTTTGAGTTTTGAGTTTTGAGTTAAAGACAGTTCACGCATTCACAATGGTAACTTAAAACTCCCCCTCTTCCTTCTTCCTTCTTCCTTCTTCCCCTCTTCCCTCTTCCTTCTTCCTTCTTCCTTCAATCCGTTTAATCCGTTGTCACACTTCCTTCTTCCTTCCCGGCAGCATATAAAATTCAAGGCAAGCGATTGGCTTGCCTTGAATCCTCGATCGTACCGATTTAAGACTTGAGATTCGAGATTGGAGATTGAGGATGAAAAAGTAGGTAATAGCCCTACCTCGCACCCCAAATCCTAAATCCCAAATCATGCCGAGAGAGTGCGGCGTTTAGTCACCATCCGGTAGGCTTCAATAATATCGCCTTCAGCCCAGTCAGTGAACCCGTTCACAGAAATACCGCATTCATAGCCGGAATTGACTTCCTTGGCATCTTCCTTCATCCGTTTGAGGGAATCGAGGATACCTTCGTAAACGACACTGTTGCCGCGACGCACCCGCACCTTGCAGTTGCGGATTACCTTGCCAGATAGTACGTAGCATCCAGCCACAGCCCCGCGACCGATCGCAAACACAGCCCGAACCTCGACCTGACCGAGAGGTTCTTCCACCAGTTCCGGTTCCAGCAAGCCTTCCATCGCCCCTTGAATGTCATCCAAGAGGTTGTAGATAATGCTGTATTCCCGCACGTCCACGCCCGCTTGGTCGGCTGCTTGGCGAGCGCCCGTGGCCAGAGTAGTATTGAACCCGATAATCACGGCATTACTGGCCGCTGCGAGGTCAACATCCGTTTCCGTAACTTCTCCCGGAGCAGATAGCAGCAAGCGGAGTTGAACTTCTTTTTGAGGAAGTTGCCTCAGGGCACCGACAATTGCCTCCAAAGAGCCTTGGACATCTGCCTTCAAGATCAAGTTGAGTTCCTTGAGAACGCCTTCCTTGGCTTGTTGGGAGAAACCGCTGAGGCTGATCCGGCCGCCTTGGAGCAGGCGCGAATCCCGTTGGGAAGTAGCTCTGCCAGAGGCAATCGCCGCAGCTTCTTTTTCGTTTTGGAAGACATCAAACTCATCTCCGGCCCGAGGAACTTCCCGCAGCCCCAGAACTTCCACCGCGAAGGAAGGAAGGGCTTGGTCTACCCGAGCGGCCCGATCGTCGATCATGGCCCGCACCTTGCCCAGAGCCGAGCCAGCGACCACAATATCGCCCACGCGGAGCGTCCCGTTCTGCACTAGCAGAGTTGCTACCGGGCCCCTTGCCTTGTCTAAGTGAGCTTCAATCACAGTACCCTTAGCCGATCGGTTCGGGTTAGCGTAGAGGTCTTCCATTTCCGCCACTGTCAGAATCATTTCCAACAGGGTATCCAGGTTTTCCCCTCTAATCGCGCTGACAGGGACCATTGTAATGTCGCCGCCCCAGTCGTCAGCGACCAAGCCGTACTCCGTCAACTCCTGTTTAACCCGTTCCGGTTGAGCGCCTTCCTTATCAACTTTATTGATCGCCACCACGATCGGAACTTGAGCAGCTTTTGCGTGGCCGATGGCTTCAATTGTCTGAGGTCGCACCCCGTCGTCGGCGGCTACCACCAATACGGCCACGTCCGTCACCCGAGTTCCCCGAGCCCGCATGGCAGTAAAGGCTTCGTGACCGGGCGTATCCAAAAATACCACCTGCTGGCTCTTACCCTCGTGTTCGACATCTACGTGGTAAGCACCGATATGCTGGGTAATGCCCCCAGCTTCTCCCTGAGCCACTTTTGTTTTGCGGATCGAGTCGAGCAAAGTAGTTTTCCCGTGATCCACGTGGCCCATAATCGTTACCACCGGCGGGCGGCGCTGCAGATTGTCCAAATCCTGCGCGTCCAGCATTTCCGTAACCTGTACGGCTTCGGATGTAACTTCGGGGGTTTCTACCTCCGTGCCCATTTCTTCTGCCACCATCCTCACGGCGGCAATATCCAGAGTTTCGGTAATGTTGACCGCAATACCTTTCGAGAACAGCCTCTTAATAATCTCTGTTTCGGGAACAGCCAGACTGCCGGCAAGTTCCTGAACGGTCATCGGCCTGGTGAGTACCAGCTTCTCTGGGCGTTCTACTTTAGCTTCCGCTACTTTGCTTCCGCGACTGCCCGCCCGCTGGAACTTGCGGTACTCTTCTCGTGAGAAGGTGCCGGTTTTCTACCATTTTTGCCGCCGCTGCTTCCCGGTGCGCCGGGAGCTGGAGTTGATTTTGGCTGTGCTGACTTCGCCTTAGCAGGGCGGGCTAGCGACAGGCTCACCGTAAATGGTGTTGGCATATCCAAACCATTCTCCAGATCGTCATCGTCCTCATCTATCGGTTTGAGGCGAGAGCGCTTGGCTTTAGCAGCCTTGGCCGCTTTGCCGGGAGCATCTGGGTTGTCGTCGTCATCTTCCTCCCAAATGACCTGAGTCTTTTTAGCCGGACGCGGTAAAACCGGTCTGGCGATCAGAGGAATTTCTACCAGCGGCGTATCTTCTTCGATATCGTCGCCGTCCTCAACCATCGTTGCCGTATCTGCCGTGCGGCTGCGGAGTCCCCCTGGGGGAGCTGCCTGGGTCGGATTCCGGCGCGGTCCTATTGGCTGAGGTCGTTTTGGCTCTTCAGTTAGCTGAGCTTTGACCTGGGCCGGACTTTCCCTGCGCGGTCTTTGCCCGTCGCGAGCTTCCGGCGCTCCTGCCGACGGCCCTCTGCTGGGGCGAGCCGGTTTAGATGGCATCTCCACAGTTTCGACTGCGCCCGATCGTCCTTGCTCGGTTTTGAGTGGTTTGAGTAAGGGTCGATTTGCCTGATTCAGTTGAGTCCGGTTTGCAGATTGTGCCTCCGGTCTGACCGGGGGCGACGATAGCTGTGCCGGCGGTGGGGGAGGAGATACTGCCTTCGACTTTACAGGGGCGTTTGCTTCTGCCACCTGCGATGCTTCTGGCACCTGCGGGGGTTTTCTGCAAGAGTGAACTTGCTGTTTGTGAGCACCAGGAGCGCC
>JAAUTE010000065.1 GCA_012031815.1 Chloroflexaceae bacterium | reverse complement strand
ACTACGCGATCGCGCCCGGCCTCTTTTGCACTGTAGAGTGCTGCATCCGCCGTCCCCAGCAACAGGTCTTGAGAGCGATCGCGGGGCGGAACCACACTGGCTACCCCCAAACTCAAGGAAACCCAATCGCTAATTTTTGAAGAGCTATGCTTAATTTCCAGGGATTTAACCTCCTCCCGGATAGATTCTGCCACCTTTTCTGCCCCCAGTACCGCCGTTGCTGGCAGAATTACCGCAAATTCTTCGCCTCCATACCGGGCTACTAAGTCTCCCGGCCGCCGTACCGATCTCGCGATCGCCTGGGCCACCTCCCGCAAGCACCAATCGCCCTGCTGATGACCGTAGCCGTCATTGTATCGCTTAAAATAATCAATATCACAGAGTATCAACGATAAAGGCTGCTTTTCCCGCCGCATTCTCAGCCATTCCCGCTCTAGACAAATATCAAATCGCAAGCGATTGGCAACCCCCGTCAAAATATCCGTCGTGGCCAGGCGATGCAGTTCCCGGTTGGCGATTTGCAATTGATGGTTGGTGGCTTCTAATTCGGCGGTACGTTGGGCAATGATCATCGCCTGCTGTTCTGTCAGGGTTTTTAATTGCTGGTACATCGCCTGAAGTTGATAATTCTGCCGGGCAATTTGCCGAACCTGGTAATAGCTATTGAGCGCTTCAATCACCGTTAATTTTAAATCTTCCGGCTCCCAGGGTTTGGCAATGTAGCGATAGAGCCGGGCGGAACGAACCGCGCTGCTGACCACATCCAAATTCGCCAATCCCGTCAGCATAATATTGAGGGTATCCGGCGACTGTCGGTGAATGCGGTGTAACACTTCATCGCCCTTTAGCCCCGGCATCATATAATCGGAAATCGCCACCGCAATGTCACTTTCTTGGGTTAGCAATTCCGTCACCAACTCCAGCGCCTCTTGCCCACTTTCTGCGGTCTCAATCAAACAGCGATCGCCCACAGCCCCCTTCAGTTCAATTTTGAGACTGCTTAAAACCGTTGGTTCATCGTCGATACAAATTAAATAGGGCTTTTGCATAGTCCCAGCAGGGTTAACTAAGCGACTTGTGGGAGAGACAGGGGCAATTCAATTGTAAAAGTTGTTTGACCCGGAAAAGATGTAACGGTGATGGAACCTTGATGCTTTTTAACAATTTTGCGAACCATATCCAGTCCCAATCCGCTCCCTTCTCCCGGCGGCTTAGTGGTAAAAAATGGCTCAAAAACTTGAGACTGCAACTCCGGGGGAATCCCAGCGCCAGTATCGGTAAATTTATACACGGCCCTATCTCCCTCGCAAAACGCTTGAATGCTTAGGGTTCCTTGGTAATTCATGGCATAGAGAGCGTTTTGAATAACATTAACCCATACTTGGTTTAGCTCCGCCGGGTAGCAAAAAATTTCGGGAATATTGCCGTATTGTTTAATCACCTGAACGCCGTGCTTAAATTGATGCTCATAGAGAATTAAAACCGTTTCTATGCCCGATATCGTACTGAATTTAACCATTTTATCCCCTGAATCGGTGCAATTATAGGTTTTTAAGGCAAACATGACCTTACTGGCTAGCTCAGCCGCAATGGTAATGTTTCTCGCACTTTTGGTGAGGGCAAACAGGTCTTCGGCTAAGTCCAGGATTTCTAGGGTTTTGTCGCTATCCAGCCGGAAGATAAAATCCGGAATCTCCGGGAAGATTCCCAGCTCGATCAACCCATCGGCGATCGCTTCTGAATCCTTCAAGCTGAAGCGGCTCAATTCCTGAGAAAGCAAACGTTTTCTTTCCCGCTTTTCCCGACTGGAAGCGCTAGCGTTTTCCAGGTTAGTATGCCGCAGCAAATCCATAAAATATTCCTGCTCGGCGGGCGCAAGGCGCTGTAAAAATCCGGGGAGTGTCCCTAGGGAAGTGGCAACAAACTGGTTAATAATTTCAATAGAGGAGCGAATTGCTCCCAAGGGGGTATTGAGTTCGTGGGCCAATCCAGCCACCAGTTGCCCCAAAGCGGCTAGTTTTTCTGAATGCACCAATTGGGATTGGGTTTTCTTCAATTGCTCCAGAGCCGCTGTCAGTTCTTCATTTTAAGTCGTAAATTACATTGGAGAAAACAAATGGTTATATGGGTTTTGACGCGGGCTAAAACTTCCTCAAGCTGAAAAGGTTTAGTAATGTAATCTACCCCGCCCAGACTCAGGGCTTTAACCTTATCGGGAACCTGCCCCAAGCCGCTTAAAAAGATGACCGGAATCTCCCAGGTGTTAGGATTGGCCTTAAGGCGCTCACAGACTTCATAGCCATTCATCTGTGGCATCATAATATCCAGCAAGACCAGATCGGCCCCAAAGGATTGAGCTGCCTCCACCGCAAGGCGACTGACGTTAATCTGCATCACTCGATAGCCTTCATTTTGCAGCAGCCAGACTAATAGTTCCGTATTTTGGGGATTGTCGTCAACTACTAAAATATTTCCTTGACTTCCCTGGCCGCGATCGCAATTCATACTGAATAACTAGCCGATTAGCCAATGATAGAGTTTTGGTAGCCAATACCTGAGAGAAGCGCCAACAGCATCCAATCAAGCGGAGCACTCGCCGTGCTACTGGCTAATCCTTAACCGGAGGAAAAGATACTTTCTTCAAGTAATGTAGATAAAAGATTGTAATCAAGACGAAATAGACTGATTTTTTTCGTCTTGTGAGTGCTAGAGCTTTCGACGAATTTAGCGTCTGTACTGCAATTCTACCATCTGGCCAATGACAGACCTTTCACAACGGCAGACAAACTAAAGTGGAAAATTTCACAATCCCACCCACGGTAGATAGCTGTAACCTTCAGTTTAGCCGTAAAAAATGACAGAACGTATTGATTTCGCCGCACAAATTGCCAATTACTCAATCCCTCCCCAAAATGTCGAGGCGGAAGAGTCAATTTTAGGAGGAATTCTGCTCGATCCAGAGGCGGTGGGTCGGGTAGCGGACAGACTGGCGACGGAGGCATTTTATGTCCAGGCTCACCGGGAGATTTATCAAGCGGCGCTGGTTCTCTACTCCCAGGGTAAGCCCACGGATTTGATGACCGTGGCCACCTGGCTTCAGGATCGCGAATTACTCGATCGCGTCGGCGGGACGAGCAAGTTGGTACAGTTGGTCGATCGCACCGTCTCAGCGGCCAACGTCGATCGCTATGCCGCCTGGTGATGGACAAGTACCTGCGTCGCCGCCTGATTAGCGCAGGTCACAAGGTGGTGGATCTAGGCTACGAGACAGCTCTAGAGTTAGAAATCGTTCTCGATCGCGCAGAACAGGAGATTTTCCAGCTCACCCAGGAGCGGCCCCAGCAGGGACTGGTTCCCATCTCCGATACCTTGGTACAGACCTTCAACGACATTGAGAGCCTCCAGCAGCAGGTGGCGCTACCGGGACTGGCGACCAATTTCTACGATTTAGATGCCATGATGAGCGGCTTGCAGCGCTCGGATTTGATTATCGTCGCCGGCCGCCCTTCTATGGGCAAAACGGCCTTTGGACTCGGCATTGCCGTCAATGTTGCCAAAGCCCATCGCTTGCCCGTCGCTATTTTTAGTTTGGAGATGTCTAAGCAGCAACTGGCCCTGCGGCTGCTCTCTAGCGAGACGGGCATTGAAAGCAATCGCTTGCGGGCGGGTCGGATTTCCCAAAATGAGTTTGAGCCGCTCAGCCTGGCCATTGGCACCCTGTCTGAATTACCCATCTACATTGACGATGCGGCTAATTTGACCATCATGCAGATGCGATCGCAGGTGCGGCGCTTGCAGTCAGAAAAAGGCGGATTAGGCTTGATTTTACTGGATTATCTCCAGTTAATGGAGGGGGGCGGCGACAATCGGGTGCAGGAGCTATCTCGCATTACGCGATCGCTAAAAGGATTGGCGCGGGAAGTGAATGCGCCCATTATTGCCCTGTCGCAACTGAGTCGCGGCGTGGAAGCCCGCAGTGAAAAACGCCCCATGATGTCGGATTTAAGGGAAAGTGGCTCCATAGAACAGGATGCAGATATTGTCATGATGCTTTACCGCGATAGCTACTATAATCCTGACTCTCCCGATCGCAACACGGCGGAGGTGATTATTGTCAAACACCGCAATGGGCCCACGGGAACCGTCAAGCTACTCTTCCAACCGGAAGTAACCAAGTTTGAAAATCTAGCTAGATCCAATAATTATTATTAATTGCATTAAATGCTCATTGTTTTCCTCGATTGCTGAACCCATTACCCTGTTTGCGGCTTAATTATGAATTTACACGTTGAAATCCGAGGACAAGGCTATCCCCTTCTCTGCCTCCACGGCCATCCAGGATCTGGCCGCAGCCTCTCGGTTTTTAGCGATCCCCTCTGCCAGCGCTTCCAAACCATCGCCCCCGACCTGCGGGGCTACGGGAAAAGTCGCACCACTCAGCCCTTTGTCATGGCAGATCACCTCCAAGATCTCCAAGCCCTGCTCGATCGCCTCAATTGCGATCGCTGTTTACTGCTGGGCTGGTCATTAGGAGGGATTTTAGCGCTGGAACTGGCCTTACAAACTCCTCAACGCTTTAGTGGCCTGATTTTAATTGCCACTGCCGCCCGGCCCTACAGCCGTCACCCCCCAGTCACTAACCTGGAACTAGCCTTCACGGGCATTGCCGGTTTGCTCAACTGGCTTAAACCCGCCTGGGAATGGAACATTGAAACCTTTGGCAAGCGCTCCCTTTTTCGCTACCTGATCTGCCAACACAACCAAAGTGCCTACCAATATTTAGCGTCCGAAGGGGTTCTAGCCTACCGAGAAACCTCTTCTCTAGCCTCAAAAGCCCTGTCTCAAGCTCTACGACAAAGCTACAATCGACTAGATGACCTTAGCCAGCTCACCATTCCTGCTCTCATCTTGGCCGGGGAACAGGACTATCACATTGCCGCCAGCGCCAGCGCCGAAACCGCAGCCCATCTCCCCGACGCGACCTTTCATTGCTACAAAAATACCGCTCACCTATTTCCCTGGGAAATTCCGCACCAGGTTCAACAAGATATTGAGGCATGGCTAATGGCCCGTCCCCAAATCGTCGAAACCGTCAGCCGTTAGAAGAAGCTCATAACAAACCCCTTTAAACACAAGGTTCGGAAAAGCGAGATTGCAACTCTGATTAGCCAGCGGGCGCTTTTCTAGAGTGTCTGGCCACTTAGAGAGGTAAAGCGACCTAGCGGCGAGCGCCTGTCTGCTTCCTCGTCAAAAATAGTCAGGTTTTCCGGCTTGCACCGCTTGATGTTAACCCGGATTTCTGTGGCTCCCTCAACTTCTAAATCCTCTAAATAACCTGATTGAGAAGCTTCTGCCTCACCACGGGTCAGAAACGGCCCGAAGAAATAGGTGCAGCGAGGTTGCTCAGTCAGGATTTCAATCCAAAATGCTAGGCCAAGAGCGTCTAAAATCGCAGTCAATTGTTCTTTCATAAAACCCCCTACCGAGATGCCCCTTTTCACAGCGATCGAGTCTTCAGGTGATTTGTTAAGTTTGTTTTACATCGACTCCATTTTAATGATAGTCAGCGATTTTGTATAGAATTGTTGGCTGGGAACGCAGAAGTCAGATCTAGTTTATTTAACCAGCGCTGGCGGTAGATTTCATAGAGCGCGATCGCCGCCGCTACCGAAGCATTGAGACTGGGAGTCTTGCCCGAGAGAGGTATGGCCGCTAAATCGTCGCAGCCGCGCTGTGTCAGTAAGCTCAACCCTTCACCTTCCGAACCCACAACTAATCCTATCGCTCCCCTAAAGTCAATTGTGTGTAAGAGCTTACCGCTTTGGGAGGATAGCCCGTATACCCCAAAAACCGGCTTCTTTTAACTCTTCTAAGGCCCGGCTCAAATTAACAACTCTGGCCACGGGTAGGTTTTCGAGGGCTCCAGTGGATACTTTGGTCACCGTGGAGGTCACGCCCGCCGCCCGCCGCTGGGGAATGACCACCCCTTGGGCCCCGATGGCCTCCGCCGTACGAATAATCGCGCCCAGGTTGTGGGGATCGGTGATGCCATCGGCAATGACAATAACAGGGGCGTTGGTTTTGGCCTTGGCTTGGTCGATCAGCTCCCCCATCTCTAGATAATCGTAGGGCGCAACTTGGGCAGCAATGCCTTGATGGTTTCCCCCACCCGTAAGCTGGCTGAGCCGGTGTATTTCCACCTCATCAATGACGGCACCATTGGCTTTGGCCCGATCCACTAGGGTATGGAAGCGGGGATCGTACCGCAATCGGGGGGTAATCCACAGCCGGTTGAGCTGGCGATCGCTCTCAAGGGCGGCGAGAACCGAGTGACGCCCATAAATCAAATCGCTATCGGCATCGGAAGCGGTTTCCGGACCAGCGACTGAGGGGGGCAGTGACCGCACAGGTTTGTCCCCTTTGGTTTTTTTAGCGAGAGTTTGGGTCGCTCAGGGGGTTTGGAACCTCGTCGCGAGCGAGAATTAAAATCAGACATTATTCAAGGTTTCTAAGTAGGACAAAATGGCGATCGCCGCCGTAAATTTAGCGAACTACCCGGAATCATCACCCTAGGGATGGCTATCTTCCTGGGACTCACAGAGAATCAATTGAGCTAAAAGCTGCTGAAGCCGTTGGGGGTCTTGTAAGAATAAGTATCCTAACAAGGTTTCAAACCCAGTTGCCTGTTGGTAAAGCTCCAGGGACAGTCGGCGCGGGCGTCTGCTAGCGGCGTTACGACCCCGACGCACTATCTCTCGCTCGCTGCTATTTAAATGAGGCTCCAAGCGTTTCAGAAAAAGGGCTTGGCTCTCAGCACGAACACAGGCCACGACCAGATCGTGGTAGTCGCTAATGCGCTTTGGCGGCAGCAAAAAAGCACCCCGCACAAACAATTCATAAACAGCATCCCCCAAATAAGCCAGAGAAGTCGGAGACAGCCGTTCCAGTTCCCCCTTGGCTAGGGGCACGCTCCAGCGCTCACAGCAAACCCCAGCCCAAGACTGAGCTGAGGCTAGCGGTGGGTTGAATGACATGCCAGAGGTCACGGATTCGCTCGCAATATGACGGACAGAAGGTTTTACGGGGGCGGATTAAGGTCTTTAGAGAGCGCCTAAAATTCAGTTTAGGCTTAGACGCTGCTCTGCCGCCTGAATATCGGGTTGCAGCGAAAGAAATTTTTCGAGACGAGCCAGCTTTACCGTCTGAGTAACGCGGGGGCTGGTGACAATCTGTAAACTACCGCCAGCATCTTGCGCTTTTTTGACAAGCTGGACTAGCGCTCCAATACCGGAGCTATCGATAAAGCTGATCTCCGAGAGTTCCAGGATCAGATGGTGGGGTCCCTCCTCTAGACAGGCTCCAATGACCTTTCGGACAGTGAGTTCAGAAAAGGCATCTAGCAACCCAGTCAGATGAATAATTTGATGTTTTTCCTTGACCTCGCGGGTTCCTCGCAAGCTAACGGTCAGGTTTAGTGGCTCAGCGATGGCTTCCTCCTACACACGTCTACGACTTAATCAGACTCCCAGTATAGCGCGACTGCCAGCTTGTCATAGACAAGTGAGGACAAGTTTTGCAGCTTTCGGTAAGTCTGCCTCTAGCCGGCCGCAGCGGCATCACTGGCTGCGATCGCGGTTAGCTTTGGCATCGCGCATGAGCTGGACAAAGGCGTCAAAGAGATAGTCGGCATCGTGGGGGCCGGGGCTAGCTTCTGGATGATACTGCACGGAAAAGAAGGGCAGGGTTTTGTGACGCAACCCGGCAACCGTGCGATCGTTGAGGTTAAAATGAGTGATTTCCACCTCTGGGCTGAGGGAGCTTTCGGTAATGGCGAAACCATGATTTTGGCTGGTGATTTCGACTTGTTGGCCCAAACCTGCTGGCTGGTTGAGTCCCCGATGGCCAAACTTTAGCTTGAAGGTATCGGCTCCCAGAGACAGCCCCAGAATTTGATGGCCCATACAAATGCCAAAGGTGGGTTTCTCTTGGGCAAGGAGGGCTTTGGTGAGTTCGATGCCTTCTTGTACGGCGGCGGGATCGCCGGGGCCGTTGGAGAGAAAGATACCGTCGGGATGCTGTTGGAGAATCTCCTCTGGGGACGCGGTGGCAGGCATAACGACGATTCGGCAGCCGTAGCTGGCTAGCCGCCGCAAAATATTGCGCTTAATGCCAAAATCGATGGCTACGACCGTTAAGGGGTCTGCTGGGGCCTGGCTGGGACAAAATTCCCATTGGCCATTGGTGGGCACACTCCACTCGTAAACGGACTTGGTGCTAACTTCTCGGACGAGGTTCAGTCCCGCCATACTGGGAGCTAGCTTGACTTGGTGTAATAAAGCGTCGGGATCAAGAATTTCTGTGGAGATACCGCCATTCATTGCGCCGATCGCCCGAATTTTGCGGGTGAGTGAGCGGGTGTCAATGCCGTAAATACCGGGAATTTTGTGGTTTTTTAAATAGTCTGGCAGGGATTGGCTAGCCCGCCAATTGCTCGGTCGAAAGGTAACGTTGCGCGCGATCGCCCCTTTAACGTGGGGGCGGTCTGATTCCTCATCCTCCGGGTTAACGCCCGTGTTGCCCAACTCAGGATAGGTAAAAATGACAATCTGACCGCAGTAGCTGGGATCGGTGAGGACTTCCTGATAGCCAGTCATGCCCGTATTAAAGACGACTTCACCAATGGCCGTCCCGCCAGCACCAAAGGAGATGCCCCGATAAACGCTACCATCAGCCAAGACAAGAAGTGCCGGCATCGACTCTGTAGTTGGCATGTATTCTTTTTTGAACGGCGATCGCTTCTCAGCTTATCATTTCTCTTCCGTTCCTTAAAGATTGCCGCAAGCAAAACGATAAACTATTGGGAGAACCGCTGGGGCTAACTAGCAACGGCGATTTGGCTGGCTGCGCTGACAGTATCCCCCTCGTAAACCCCGATCCTCCTTGACCATGAGTCCGAGAAAACTAACGGTAGGAAACAAACAAGAAATTTTGGAGCTGTATCGCCAGACGCCGGAGACCACCTCGACCTTGGCGGAGCGTTTCGGGGTGAGCAGCTCAACCATCAGCCGCTTTCTCAAGACGAGCCTGAGCGAGCAGGAATACGAGGAGCTGATTCAGCAGAAGCGCCTGAGCCGAACGCCCAGTCGGGAATGGGAAGATGAAGCTGTCTCCCAGGAAGAATTGCCTGCTCAGCTCCCCCCGGTGGCAGCGGAACCTGAAACCACGGAACCGCGAGAAACACCGGGATTTCGGCCGATTCCTCGCCTGGTACGGCGGCGGCGGCGATCTTCGGCGATCGCCGAAGAGCCACCCCTACTACCGTCTTTATTTCCTGCCCAGTCAGAGGAAGAGTCTGATGAGCCAGAGCCGGCGAAACCGAGCGTAAAACCCCAGACGCCAGCAAAATTGTTTGCCGAGAAGCGGATGCCCGTTGTTGAGGTTGAAGAAGACATGGCGAGGGACGCCGACCTCGATCGCGAGTCTTTGGAGGAAATGTTTGGGGAGGATTTGGAAGATGAGGACTTGGAAGAGTTTGATGAGGATGACGAAGGAGAGGAGGATCTCCCCTTCGGTTCCCTAAAAGATTTTGGGCCCGGACGGGAACTGCGGGTTTTCCCTCTCTCAGAAGCCACTCTCCCAAAAATCTGTTTTTTGGTGGTGGATCGGGGCGCGGATTTAATTACCCGTCCCCTCAAAGAGTTCGGTCACCTCGGCCAGATTCCTGCTTCAGAAATTGCCCGTCAAACCTTACCCGTCTTTGATAATCTCCGGGTGGCAAAGCGTTTTTCCAATCGCCACCAGAGGGTCATCAAAGTTCCCGATGGACGGTTGCTGAAAAAGGTTTCTTCCTACCTTGAGGCTAAGGGCATTACCCGATTATTGATTGATGGCAAGGTTTACGCCCTGGAGTCTTTGTAGCCTTGGAAGGCTTCAGAGAAAATTCCGGTCTCTAAGGATAGATTTGCTGGTTTTTGGCGGCAATTGCTCGTGATTTCCCCCTTTAGGCGAATTTCACAGCGGCGATCGCTCAGGTTTTGCTAAAATTTGCAAATAAGTTTTGAGACCGGGCCAATTGGAGCGGCTCAATTCGGGAGGATAGAGGAGGTTCAATCCCCAGAAAAAGCTGGAATCGTACGGCAGCTTGGCAGGATTGGGTGCTTTCATTGGGTTGAGAAAACCCCTTAGGAGCATAATTTCGTGGCCGCAGATCGCAAAAACTAACTGTACTGAAAGTTAATCAACTCCTCAGGCTGTATGAAAAAGGATGCCGCGATTTTGCCGGGATCGATCTTAGTCGGGCGGATTTACAGGGAGTGACTTTGATTGCGGTTAATTTTCGGGGAGCCAATTTCCGGGGCGCTAACCTCAGCCGCGCCTTTTTAACCCAGTCTAATTTCAGTGAAGCGCAGCTTAATTGGGCTAACTTGAGCTATCTCAAAATAAGCCGGGGCGAGTTCCACTTTGCTAATTTGACAAAAGCGAATTTAACGGGGGCCTTTTTAGTGCAAGCTCAGCTTACTCACGCACAACTCAGTGGCGCTAATCTGGCCTACGCTAATCTGCGGGGAAGCAATTTGCAGGGGGCGAATTTGTGCGGCGCGGATTTGCGGAAAGTCAATGTGCGGGAAGCTAATTTAGGGGGTGTTAATTTTAGCTGGTCGAAGTTGACGGAAGCTCGGCTGTCTCGGGCCAGGCTCACGGGAGCAATCTTTGCTCAAGCAAACTTAAGTAAAGCGTTTTGCAAAGAAGTGGATTTCAGAGGGGCTGATTTGGCGGGAATTAATTTGCGGGAGGCTCGCTTGGCTGGGTCGAATTTGACCCAGGCTAATTTGGCGGGGGCCAACTTTCAGCAGGCTAATTTGCAAGGAGGTAATTTCCACGGGGCGGATCTGAGCGGGGCAAATTTGCGGCAGGCCTGGCTGCAAAGAGCAGATTTAAGGGAGGCTAAATTGCAGCGGGCGGATTTGCGCGGAGCAGATTTAACGGATGCCCGACTGGAAGGAGCAATCTGGGAGGAAGCTTCCTGGGAAGGCGCTATTTTACCGCCATTGTCTCCGGTTGAAGCCTTCGCATTATCCTTGCTTAATTGGCATATTGGAGGCAAGTTTAGCCATGTCAGCGGTATCTAATTCGCGTTTTGGGGTGGTGTTGGTGACGGCGGCTTCTGAAGGGGAGGCCCAAAAGATGGCGCGTTCTCTAGTTGAGTCTCGCCTGGCCGCTTGTGTGAGCTATTTTCCGGTGCGATCGCACTATCGCTGGCAGGGGGAGATTTGCGAGGAAGGGGAGTGGCAGTTGCTCATTAAAACCGATTTGAGTCTGTTTCCCGCCTTGGAAGCCCACGTTAAAGCCTTGCACTCCTATGAAGTTCCTGAATTAATCGCGTTGCCCGTGGTAGCGGGTTCTGAGTCCTATTTAGGCTGGCTGGGAGAAATGATGGAGCCGCTTAGTTAGGGGGGCGATCGCAAATTTCGATGCGTTTGTGGGGGGAGGAGCGGCCCGATTTGATGGCGATGTGGGATTTGGGAACCTGGTATCTTTCGGCAAGTAATTCAATGAGTTCTTGATTAGCTTTGCCGTCTACTGGGGCTGATTTCAGGCGAATTTCTAAACTGCCGTCGGCTCGCTCCTCAATTTGCTGCTTTTTGGCGTTAGGTTTGACTTTCACTTGTACGATCATGGCCGAACGAGGGGCGATCGCCTATTGCAGGGTGAGAAATTTTTCCAGGGCAGCGATCACTTTTGGCGGCCAGCGGCGGGTTTGGCTGACCCAATCCAGGTCTTGGTAGCGGGCATTGAGTCCGACGGCGGCAGCCCAATTGCTTTCGGCTTCGCCTTGATTGCCCTCCTCCCAAAGCATGGCGGTCAGTGCGGCTCTAGCATCGGCAAACATAGGGTATTTCCGCACGATTTTGCGCATTTCCTGGATAGATTCGGGGATTTTTCCCAGTTGGTACAGGGCGAGGGCCCCATTGTCCCGCGCCAAGGCAAAATTCGGCGCGAATTCCACGGCTTTTTGGTAGTCAGCCAGAGCTGCTTCCCAATTTCCCTGACCCGCTTTGGCATTGCCGCGATTGTTGTAGGCTACGGCGTCGTCGGGGAGAAGGGCTAAAACCCGGTTGTAATCGGCAACGGCTTCCTGGTAGCGGCCCTGACCTTCATAGGCAATGCCACGATTGAGGTAGGAATCCGGCTCGCTGGGGGCAAGGGCGATGGCTTGATTAAAGTCGGAGATGGCTTCTTGGAGCTTGTTTTGGGCGATGCGGGAGTTACCGCGATTGCTCCAGAGGGCGGGATTTTCCGGGAAAGATTCGATTAACAGGCTGAAATATTGCTCCGCTTGGCCAAAGTTACCCTGGGCGATCGCGGTGATGGCCTGTTGGGAGATGGCTTCCCCCTGTTGGAGCTGTTGCTGGGTGTAGGCGGGCAGGGCAGTGGCGATGAAAGGGAAGGCGATGAGGCTCGCCAGAAGGTAGGAGAAGAAGCGGAAAAACCAGGGGATCATTGGGGCTAGGGTAGGTCTTTATCCCTATTATTGCCTTGGGAGTCGGGCTTCGCGGCTAGGAGCCGGAAGGTTTTGGCATTTGTTGGAGGTATTGCTCGTAGCCGAGTTGTTGGAGCTGGGTTTGTTTGTCGAGGACGGATTGGCTGAGGGTCTGGCGATAATGCTGCACTTTTTCGAGGAGTTCCCCATCGTGGCAGGCGAGGATTTGAACCGCCAGGAGGCCCGCGTTGGTTCCATTACCGATCGCCACCGTAGCGACGGGAATGCCGCTGGGCATCTGGACGATAGAGTAGAGGGAATCCAAACCGCTGAGGTGGCGGCTGGCAACCGGCACGCCGATGACGGGTAAGGGCGTGAGGGCGGCTACCATGCCGGGTAAGTGAGCTGCACCGCCAGCTCCGGCAATAATCACTTTTAAGCCCCGTTGATGGGCCGTTTGGGCATATTCGACCAGGCGCTGCGGGGTGCGGTGGGCAGAAACAATTTCCACTTCCCACGGAACCCCAAACTCTTCACAAACGGCGATCGCGTTTTTGAGGGTGGGCAAGTCTGAGTCACTGCCCATGATGATGCCAACTACAGGATTTGAGTCCATTGCTCCCATTCCTCAACTCACTTGCTAATGATAGCTTTGGCCCTAGCAAGCTATGCCGGAGGCTTATCCCAACGGAGACCTCAGCAAAAAACGGGCCAAATATCAACACTTTACCAAACCGTTAGTAAATGACCCCATTTACCCCCATTTACCCCATTGTCTAATTTGTTCATTTGTTGTGAGGATTCAGGTGGTGGGGTTAACTTTTAGGAGTGATTTATGTATCGCCGGCGAAAACCGACCAAAAATGTATCTTTTATACCATTTGACACAACTTTTTTTGATCTCTACCAAACTCGGTGTGTAAATACATTGAGAATTTATTTCATAAGTAGGTCAACCAAAATAGAAGTGAAATGGAGGTGCGGAGTAGGACGTGAAGAGACATGCCAGCACCATTAAGGGTGAGATTAACGCCAGAAGAAGACGAGACGCTCAGAGAACTACCGGTAGCTAACAGCGTGCCAAGACGGACAAGGCAGAGACTTACGGCTACTAGCACAGGGGGGGAAAGTCGAGGAAATCGCCTTAACAGATTTGACAACAACGGGATACACTTCAAGATACTACAAGCTCTCTAGCCTTGATTCAAACCGACTGATTCCAAACCGGGAGGGTCTTTCTAACGGCTCAAATCAGCTGCGACAAGTGACTTCTAACTTAGCACCAGTAGCTATTAACCGTCTGCTGCATTTGAATTGTTAGCCTGTGCCGTTGGAGCGATCGCTGATTATCCCGCATCACTCTAATCAAGAATCGTAGCGCCTCATTAACCGCGTCAGCACTAGGAAACATCTCTGCAACATCAGGCTCTAACCGTACAGTGGTTCCACCAAAGCTTTTTCTTCCAGAACCTAATTTTCTGACTCGAAGGCTTTTGAAGTCGTACTCTGCCCGTAAATCATCTTCCATTTCTGACTTATCCCTCTTCATAGACTTCTCGCTCGGTTCGTGTCACTTCTCTTGCGCTGATGAGGCGTACTGAATCACCTCTTTCGGTGTACGACACAATCAATAGTCGTCCTCGGCTTGACTGTCCAACGATAAGGTAACGCTCTTCATCTTCAGAATGGTCTGGATCGTAAAAGTCAACATAGAGAGGATCGTCAAAAACAGTTTTTGCTTCCTCAAACGAGACTTTATGCTTTGACAAATTACTCGCCGCTTTATCGTTATTCCACTCAAACTGCATACACTGATTATACCACTGCCTTTGCCTTTATTGGCTCCAATCTTATAGGTTGGGTGTATCACTGCAAAGCCCAACCCGCTAAGTTTGATAATACTATCCAGCCAGGGCTATTTCATTCTCGGTCTTGGCATTTTGTGCATTGACGAGAACAGGTCGTTTCAGCGACTATTAAAGTGCCTATTGTTTATCTTCTGCTTAATCTGAAAAATTAAGAAGATCCAGTGCATCTTGCCATAGGTCAAAGTTTATGAAATACCCAAGTTGTGTTGTGCCACTTTTGGTCATTGCTTAATTTCAGCAGAAGCCTTGTTTTAATCTAGAGTGCCCATAAAGTAAGCCCTTCCTTCACATGCTGATAATCTTTTGGTACTGCTCCTTAAGGGCTAAGCGGCATAACGGTCGCGCTCACCGGACGCAGACAACCTTTGCAATTCAACCAACCATCTTGAAACGTTCCGGTGCAGCGCGATTGTTAGACTTCGGGTTGCCTGGATTTTTCAGCTTGTTCTTTGCTCATAACAACACTCAAAGCGTAGGGTAATATATTTGGCTTTGGCACATTCATCTCCTCAAAAGTTATCATTTCTGGCCAGCGTAACCATTCATTCAATTCTTTCTTGATTTTTCCTACTATCTCTTGAAAATTAGCTGAGAACTGGCAATGAGATTTAATAGTGTCACAAAGAAGAATAAAAAGATAACTACCATAGAAGACGTTGAATGAATCGTAGTAGCCATTAAAATGGGAAGTCGAGAAAGTGTATGGTTTATCTGGTTGCTCTGGTCCCCATCCCATTCTGAACAACACCGAAGGACTAAAGTGAACGGTTCTAGAAGTTGCTGCGTAAAGGTAATCATAAACTTCATTTAAGTCACAAGCTTTCGCCATCTGACTAACCGAAGGTTTATCCTTTCTCCAACCATATTTTTGTTTGAGGGGACTCAGTTTAGAACGAAGTGAATCTGAGTTTTCTGCCCTTACATTCGATAGGACAGGTTGATAAGGTCTATTGCTTTGAAAAAAGTTTTCCTGCTTCTCAATACTTTCAGAAGTCTGCTGACTCATCCATGAAGTAATAAGTGCCTCAGCATCTGCACTGTCAACTTGCTCAATCAAATATTTCAAATTTATTACGTCCTCACAAAGCCCCCTTAATGTTGGTTGCAAAAAGAAGGAACTTGAATTGCTTGGTTGACTGGTCACATAAAGGTTAAATTCAAAATTCTTCGCAAGTGACGCAACCGCTACTATTTGCAAGCGAGCAGTTGAAATAGGTATAGCAATCGCTACTTCTCTCACCTCACTCTCAAGAGACTGATAATGTTCGGCTAGAATTTTCCAATTGCTCATGATTGAGTATGGTGAATATTACGGTTTGAGAAGTCTAACTATTTATTAGACTGACAGCTTTCGCCTAAGATCCCCACTTAGAAGAATTAGACCGACCAAGTCTGGCTAAGATCCCTTTCCAGGGAGATTAGACCTTCTCAAGTTCACCTAAAACCCTCATTTGGGTGATTAGACTGCTTGGTATCTGCCTAACACCTCTTACCGGGATGATTAGATCGCCTGCAAACTTATTGTATTCGTCATAGCCATTATTGCCCCGTTATCGTTCATATTTTTTTATAAAATCTGCGATCGCCCCTGCATCTCCTCAAACTGGAAGCGTTAGGCGAAGCTATGCCGTCAGGCTTGTCGCCCCTCGCTCCAACTCAGTCACCGAACAGCGATCTGCCCAAAACTTTCTTAGGGGAAACGGCATCGGTCAAGAGTCTATGCGATCGCATCCGTTGATAGGGGTGGGATCAATTGCGATGCTCCGATGGAGCGGCTTCGCCTACGCACCCCTTGTAGAAGTCGTCTGGGTGCTGATGGGAGTGGACTGATCTGGGATAAAAGTGAGCCAGTGGCTGATACAAGGGACTGAGCCACTGATAGGAGTGACTCGCCCACTGATAGGAATAACTCACCCATCT
>JAAUTE010000064.1 GCA_012031815.1 Chloroflexaceae bacterium | reverse complement strand
GCCGCTCGCTGCTGCGTTGCCGCTCGCTGCTGCGTTGCCGCTCGCTGCTGCGTTGCCGCTCGCTGCTGCGGCTCCGGTTGGCGGCTCGGGCTGTTGCTTGCTGCTGTCGCGGTCGGGTCGGCCGCTGGTCGGCGCGGCGCTGGCGGCTCGGCGGCGGCGGCTTGTCGCGGCGGGGGTTTTGTTCGGGGGCGTCTGAGCGCGTTCGTTCGTTTTTTGGGGGCTTCGGCCCCTTTCGGTCTTTTGTTCTGTTGTTGTTTTTTGGGTTTTCGCTGTGGTTTCTTCCTCTCTTTCCTCTGCTCGTTTCGTTGCTTCGGTCTGTTCTTCTCTTGGTCTGCCGCGCTCTTCCGTTCGCGTTGGGTTCGCGGGTTCTGGCCGCTTTGGCCTGCTGGTTTCGCTGCCGGTTCGGTTCTCTCCGGCCCGGCTGCGCCCGCTGTTCCGCTCTTTCGCGTCTGGCTCGCTCGTTCGGCGCGGCTCGGTGCTGTTTGTGCCGCTTCCCGCTTCTGTTTGCCCGGCCCGGCGGGTTCCTGCTGCTGTGGTTGCGGCGGCTCGGGCTGCTGCTCCGGCTGCGCCGGTTGTGCCTGTTTGCTCGGCGTTGGTGTTCGCGCTGCGCTGCCTGCTGCCCGCTTCCTGCCCGTTGCCGGTTGTGGCTTCTGGCCCGGTGTTTGGTCCTGCGTTGCCGTTGCCGCTGCCGTTGCCGGTTGTGCCTGCGGTTCCTGCTCTGCCTGCTGGGGTGGTTTCGGTCCCTGCTGGCTGTTGCTTGGGTCGGTCCCGGTGGGGGCGGCGGTTGGCCGGGGCGGCGCTGTCGGCCCGCGTTGGTCGGCTTGTTCGGTTGGGCGTTTTGGTCGGGGGGTCTGAGCGCGTTCGTTCGTTCGTTTTGGGGCTTCGGCCCCTTTTGTTCTTTTCGGGGTTTTGCTGTGGTTTCTTCTGCTTTGGCCGGTTTTTGCCTGGTTGGTTTCTCTGGGTCGCGGCGCGGCGTGCCTGTCGGCCCGCTGCGCCTCGCGGCGGCGGCGGTGCCGCCCGGCTGCGCCGTTTCGGTTGGTTGTGCCTCGGGTGTTGATTCGTTTTTCCGGGCTGCGTTCCCTGCCGCGCGGGTTTGGCGGGCTTCGTCGTTCTCTGGCCCGGTTCGCGGTCGCTTGGTTCAGCGCTCTGTGGCGTTTGTTCGCTCGCTTGCCGCTGGTGGCGGCTGCTTGGTTTCTTTTCCCGCTGGCGCGGCTCCGGCCGCTGCGCGGCCTTCGGCTCGCTGGGTTTCTTGCGGGTCTGGCTCCTGGTCCTCGGTCGCGCTTGCCGTTGGGTTGGGTGTTCCGGTCGTTCTTTGGCTTCCTGCCGGCGTGGCGCCGCCGCGCTGGGGCTTTGTGCCTCTCGCTCCTGGTTTCTGGGTTTGTCGGCCTGCTGCTTCGCAGCTCTCTTTGTTCTGATTCGTTTCGGCCCCTTTGGGGGCCGCTGGCGATCGCCCCTAGCGATCGCCCCTAGCCGATCGCCCCTAGCCGATCGCCCCTAGCCGATCGCCCCTAGCCGATCGCCATTAACCATGGCCAAAGCAATAGCCCGGAGCCGGGGCCGGGCCCCGGCCCGGCCGGCCACCGGGCCGGCCCCGGCCACCGGCCACCGGCCAAAGCGATCGCCAATCTCCGGGCCTAGCAGCCGCCCGTCGCCGACGCTAGTGCAATTACGCCCGCAAATTATATTTCAGCCCAAATTGCTTGCAAATTTTGGGAGATTGGTTTCGTTGCGGTTACAACGTTTGTCAAATCGATCACCAAAAAACCTTTATCCAAACGTCAAAGGTTCGCCTTCAATCACGGGAGGGTCATTGATTTGCAATTTTGGCGAATCACCGCGCAACAAAGACACAGCCCACAGATGTTTACAGTAACCAGGATTCTTTGGCCCGTAATTGCTGTCGCTCCAATTTCGATCGCGCGTCAAACTAAGTTGATTCGTGATATACACCTGCCCCTGACGCCCAGAGTAGTCAGGGCAATTGCAGAACAGGTGACGGTTGACTAGATCCAGGGTCACGGCCTGGCCTCCAGTCGCTCCAGTTGTTCCCGCACGGTTGCCGGAGCGATCGCCAGCAACTCCTTACGCAGGATCGCCACGACGGGTTTGCTCGCTTTGCTAGCCTGGACCGGACTCCAGTCCCTGCGGTAGGCCGCCACTGGCCGCCCGGTGAATGCAAAGTGGACTCCAGCTTTGATCGCTCGGAGCATGAGCTGCTGCTCAGGTGCCCCCTCCAGCAAAGGCCGCCTGAGAAGTTTTTTCAGCATCGAGGTATCCCAGCAAATAGCGATCGCCGGGTGTCCGAACCAGGCTGCAAAGTATGGATTCGCCACGCAGGAAATTTCACTGACGGTGCCAAGGACCAGGGCCGGAGCGATCGCCACACCAACCCCATCGACGAGAGTCCCAACCTGGCGGGGCAAAGTCCCAGCCAGCCGGACATCGTCTGCGTCAACGAAGCAGCAATGGGGGGTGTCGCAGTCCTGAGCAAGTTGGCGCTTGGTCTCACTTTGACCCAGATGAGTCGGATTGATCGTCACGGAATGACCGAAAGCATGGGCGATCGCAGCCGTGCGATCGCTGCTGCAATCATCTCTCACCAGCACCTGGTCGAAGTCGCCCAGACTGTCCAAGCACTCAACGATGTGGGCTTGGGCATTGCGAACAGCGATTAATGCAGTTGTACTCATGCGTCGGCCTCCAGGTTGATCAAGAAAGGTTGGTAGTCCACCAGCCGCAGGCCGAGGTAAGTGGGGCCACCATAGCCGCCAGGAGCAGACACCGCATAGAAGCCCGGCGCATTGCTTTCTAACAGGAATTCTACCTGCCCACCCACAGCAGGCACTGTCTCGATCGGCTCCAAGGGAATGGTATTGATATCCTGACAATCCTTGGGCTCTCGATTGAAACGCCAAAGGCGCGATCGCCACCAGCGGGCAGACGCAGCTTCCACCGCCCCGCAGGAATATCGAGCTGCATGATGCGGCCATAGTTCGGCGTGGCCTGGCAATAGAAAGTGATGATGCTTTGCTGCCAATAGCCCAGGTTATTCTCGCTTGGAGTAACCACCCGGTAGCCGCCACCCGGTTGCTGGGCTGTGTCGCCCTGGAGCGATCGCGCGCGCTGATACCGTTCCCAGTTCGTTTTATAGTCCCCAGCGATCTGGTGCTTGCGATAGACCACCGGCTCGCCGTTGTCCCGCCCAACGCGCTTGGTTCGCTCTGGCTTGCGAGGGTCGCCGAACTTCTGGACTGTTTTGCCCATTAGTAATAGCCACCCATGGCCCACACTCCCAGCGTCTGCGCCCCTGGAATCTCAGTCAGGACGGCAACGCCCAAGGCTTCGTCTGGCCCTAGGGTATACCCAGTTTTCTTGTCCACCGTGCTGGGCGATGGACTCAAAATAAACGGCATGGGGATAGTTTGGCGGGCGATCGCTGCCCCAGAGTTCGTGACTGCCTGAACTTGAAACTCGTTGCACAAGTTCCATTGCCCGCCGCTGTTGCGATGAAAAAACAACAGGACAACCGTACTAAAAGAGCTAATCGGCTGAGCCCACAGGTCGCCGACCAAGGCACCGTCCACCCCGGCGTTGACCAAGACCTTGGGCGAGTTGGAACCAGTCCCGATCGTTCGGGGGCTGGCGAGATCGCTGTTGTCTAGGTTGGCGTGAACAAGGAAAGGGATGCGGGGGAAAATCGGCTCAACGTTGGCAGCCATGGGAGTGCTAAGGGGTAAAGTTAAACGCCTTGGTAGGCAGCGAGGCGACCTGGAACAGATGTTCCGTCATGCTTTGAGATACGAGAGATCAGGCCACTTTCACTGAGGCGCCAGAAAAAGGGTGAATCTGGGTTCCGCCAGTTAGGAACGCCCAAGGCCTCGGCCAGCAAGTCGCACTGGGCAACATAACGCTTTCGGGCCGTGGTGCGCTCCGCCTCGAAGTCAGTGATATTTCTGATCACATCGCCCGTGACGAGCTGCTGCTTACGGGTCGTAGTTTGCTCCAGCAGGCTGGCGTAGGAGCGATCGCAAGCGACCAGGGTTTCCCGGACACGCCGCAATCGCGCTTCGCTCAAAGGCTGCCCGATGCGATCGTTGAAGATGATCTGGTCACCGTCTGCAACTGCGTCAGTCACCGCCAGGTGAAATCGGATCTCTTCTTTCTGGGCTTCACTCAGGTTCGCCACTCTTGGCCTTGCTCCGTTTCGGCTTGGGATCGGGTTCCGGTTCTGGCTCGGGTTCTGGCTCTGAAACAATCACCACCTGGGCCCGCAGGAACGTGCCCTGGGTGGTGTAGTAGTACAAACCATCGGGGGAAACGCTGGCCTCAATTGTTTGGCCCCCTGGGATATTGATTTGCATTGCTTACCCCACCGCCGCCGAGGCAATCACCCGCGTGTTGCGAGCCTGGTCAACCTTCGGCAAAAACGGATCGTCGGCACGAATCGGAATCTTGCGGCTCAACGTAAACAGCTCCACAACGACAATCGCCGTGGGCTGCCCATCGTCGCCAGTCGGAGCACCCGCCGCTGGCGCGATCGCCACGTCAGCCGTGCCCGCCGCCGCCGCATCACGGCCAAACAGCGCCAGTGGTGCCGCCGTCGCCGCAACCGGCGCTTGGAACGTGATCAGCGCCCAGCCTGCTCCATCCGCCGCAAAGCTGGTAGCAGGGGCCAAGGGCGTTGTGTCGCTGGTCCGCAGCACAGCACCCACAGAAGAGGCCGTCGCGTTAGCGTTGCTAGCCAGGGCCAGCTTGAGCACGCCGGACGTTGCCAGGGTCAGACCGTGGCCCAATCGGAAAGTCATAGCTGTGACCAGCTCACCGGCCAGCAGGGTGAGAGCTGAACCGTCCAGATTCAATACAGGATGGCTCACGGCGCTGCCTCGAACTCGGACGATGCCGGTACGGCGGCGAGCTTCAAAGCCATTGCCCATCGGGACAAAGCCATCGGCACTGGCTAAATCAAACGGAAAATTGTCATCACGGGCCATTGTTCTTGCTCCGGTTTTGTTGTGAATTCAACTGTCAAAGATTTTTCTTATGTAGCAGAGATCGCTCTTGCTGCTACATAAGATTTACGCAGCCATGCTCCGCAGCTCTAGGATTGCGCCCGTGTCCTGACTGCCTTCAGGAGGCAAGGGATTCTGGGTCGCGCCGAACATCGTCCAGATATAGCTGAAAAAGCGATCGTAGTCGGTGTCCTGATGGACAGCCACACGCACTTGACCGCCAGCGCCGCCGCTGCCCACCAGCACCGAACCCGGCCCCATCAGGTAAGCCAGGGAAGTGTTCAGGCTGTTCACGGTCTTCTTGGGCATGTTGTTGCTGGGGTAGAACAGCACACCTTCATAGCGCACGGGAGCGGGGGGAACAAACACCGGCAGACCGCTGGGGGTCATCACCGCCGACTGGGAGCCGGTGTAGGTCACGCTCTGATCCTGACTCCCCTGGAAGAACTGGCCAGTGATGGCGGCTCGCTGGTCTTCCTTGAAGTCGGGGTCTTCACGGATGTGAGTCAGGAACATCTCGTCGCAAAGGCAATGGTAATGACCATCTTGGAAGCGCGGCGTATTGAAGCTGCTCAGAGTCAGCACCGATCGCCGCAGGTCCGTGACGTTGAACTTGCTGGCGGTGGTTGTGGCACCGTCTGCCACGCCGCCAGGGTTGCGGGTGACGGTGGTCTTGCCCAGCTCGTCGATCAACATGCAGCGGTCATACCAGCGCTGGAAGTCATCCGCCAAAGTTGCGGAGCCGATCGACTGGTTGAAGCCGATCAAGTTGCCCTGCCAAAGATTCCGACGGCCATAAAGCATTTGGCGGCGGGTAATTGTTAACGGGGCGGCCTGGAGGTCTTCGTTGTTGTCCAACGGGCCAAAATACTCCTCCAACCGGATTTTCACGATGTCCTTTTTCAGGGTCGTGGCAGCAGGGCGGCCAATCGTTGCGGTTCGCTTCACCGCGCGGGCCGTCTTGCTCAAGCCCACGTTGCCAATAAATTTATCCCGATAAATCTCGATCTCATCACCGTCGCCCAATTTGAAGTCGTGCTGAGTTGTCGGCTGGATTGCCGTGGCAGCAATGTAGCTTGGCCGCTGGCGCATCAGATCCAACTGACTCATCAACGCGGGGACAACAATATCTTCGTAAATGGCCATGGGCTTTTCCTAGGTTAGATTTTGCCCTGCTACGGGTTGGCGATCTCTTCAGCGGAAACGGCCTAGGCTTGCCATGGCCGAACTCAATGATTGCTTACGTCGATCAGCATCCAGTCGAGCTTGGAGTTTCGCTGCCTCCATCTCTTGGTTAGCGCGATCGCCCAGGAGCGTCCGCTGGCGGTTGAAGTCAGTTTCTCCATCATCACCCGCCGCCCCGCCCACACCCGCAGCCCCGTCAGTTCCGTTGCGGCTAGCGAGTTGTGTGCCCAATTTGGACAAAGCATCGGCCAAAGCATCACTGTTGCCACTGTTGCCACTGTTGCCACTATCGCCGCTGTTCCCGCTGTTGCCATTATCGCTGGAATCACGGCCTGATCTAACATTTTTCAGAGCGCGTTCAAGCTGGGCCTGTTGAATTTGGCCCGCTATACGAGCGTTTTCAATAGATTGAGGGCTAGCGGTGCGGACAGATGTTCGTTTTCCCATTGTTTAACCTCCAAACAGTGTACGTGACAACCAATCTTGATACCCCTTAGCCTGCTGAGTAGCCCCCTCGGCCCGATTCTTCTCACGCTGTAGGCGCAGATCGTCTTCAGCTTTATTGTTAGAAGCCCATTTTGCCTGATTTTGAGCGTCTCGCCGCGACCAGAAGCTGGTATTAGATCCCGCCTCAGCCATCTGGGCCTGGCGTTCTTCTCGCTGGGAGTAGCGCTCCATCGCGGCGACGTTGCTTGTACCAGGAGCGGTTGGATTGTAGCCCCGTCTCATCATCTCCGGAATAGCATCGCTCAAACCAATCTTGGCCGATGCAGCAGCGCTGCCCATCCCCTGCATCACCCCGGCATTGGCGGCGTAGCGGCGGGCTTTGCGATCTTCCGTCGCGGCATGTATATCCGCCCCGGCTTTGGCTTGCTCACCTTGAAGCTTTCGGCCACTCTCTAGGTCAGCGATCGCAACTCTACCATCGGTTTCATATCGCTGCCCTTGAAGCCGACGACCAGACTCCAGATCAATTCCAAACAATCGTTGATCAGCAGTGTATCTTTCTCCCTGAAGTTTTCGGCTGCTGGTCATATCTATGCCCTGGAGCCGTCGAGCGGTATCTAGGTCAATGCCAAACAATCGTTGATCGGCAGTATATCTGTCTCCCTGGAGTTTTCGACTGCTAGTAAGGTCCGCCCCCTGGAGTTTACGCCCTGAGTCCAAATCTACGCCCCGGAAGCGCAGGGAAGTTTCCATGTCAATTCCCGCCAGCCGTTGATCAGCGATGTACTTGTCCCCCTCAAGTTTTCGACTGCTAGTCATATCTGCAGCCTGGACCTTCAATTCTGCGCTAGAAATTGCAGATTCAGACTTGAAAGGCGAACCCACCTTGGCCGCTGTCGTTCGTTTTTTTGACTTTTTCCCCACTTTCGCTGCTGTAGCCACAGTTTCATACCCCTGGATAAAACGACTAATCAATATCAGCAATAATACGCTTGAACCTATAGAGATCTTAAACCATGGAGCGAGCGCACATGATAGCTGCCACAATCGGACTAGGAATCGGTTTGCTTTCTGGTTCTGTAGATTGGGAGAAAGTAAAAAATAATACAGAAGAACTGACCGCCGTAATCGCTGGGCTTGGACTGGTAAGCGGGGGTGCAATCGCCGCGTTCTGTGTTACCCCTCCCAAGAAATCTGATGTTTCGTCTAAAGAAGAAAAATGAACCACGATGGAGGCCCGTTCGACGCAAGGCAGGAGAGATATACCATTCGGAGGGCACCCTTAAAAGCGTTCCGGGTCAATACCGGATCCTCTGCGTCCAAATTCCCAAGCCCGCCGTCGTGGCCGACCCGGCCCTGGAGCAAGCCAGTCATTTCTACTGGTGTACCTACCGCGATTTGCCGCCGCGCCGCCGTCTGGGTTGGCGTCGGAGCTATCCGCACAGCAAAAGCACTCTATTATTTGGGGGCCGCCTTGAACTGCGAGTCGAGATCCTCCAAGACGCGATCGCCTGGGAAGTGATGTATCTACTCCAGAAACAGCTCAGCACCTGCCGGGAACCCTACTTTCTGCGACACCGCTACGATCGCAGTAATAGCAATGACATCTTCGACTACTGGAAAGCCAATGCCGAGGTGATGCTGCTCAATACCCTGAGACTGACTAAAAGCTAAGAGTCTAGGCAGTCCAGACCCGGCCAGCCCCCCGGCCAATCATCGCCCGCAGCCCAATGCCAAAGCTTGACGCCGCGTCATCGTGGTCCAGGTCGTCGGTGTGAGCATTGGCTAACTGATAAGCCACCTGGCGCAGGCCCGGCCCGTCCTGAGCAAAGCTCACCAACTGGTTTTCCATCACCCCACTCACATTCACCAAGCGCTGGCGCAGGTCGCGGCTACTGGGCACCATCACCAGGGAACAGGCTTGCAGTTCAGGGGCCTGGCGCTGCACATAATCCCGATAGTCCCCCTCAAAACTGTTCTGATAGCCGCCCCCTTCGCAGACGATGCGGAAGGGGCGGCCTAGTTTTTGGCGCAACTCCCGCAGCCGCTCCAGCTTGCCTAGGTTGCCACTCTCCTTAAATAGAACGCATTCCAACACCCAATAATGCAGCGGCGATCGCTGCTTCCCAAACAGGACGAAGGCAGTGTAGTCGGCCCGCTGTCGCTCCGTCGCCGCCAGGTCAATGCTCAGCCAGAGCTCATCAAACCGGGCGGGGGGCTGCCCCCAGTGGATCCAGTCGTTCAATATAATTGCGTCATCGCTCTCCTGGGGCGGTTCGTTCTGGTATTGCAACGCAAAAATGTGAGGCGATCGCGCCCGCCGGGCCTGGAGCTGTTCTAAGGGGTGGCGCTCGGGCCAGTAGCTGTGCTCAGTGCCATCGACATCGCAGGCGATCGCCCGCGTCTGATGCACCTGGAAGCCATTGGCCTCGGTGAAATAGCTCAGGTGAATGTCCCCTCGCCGGGCCAACATGCCTACGTCAATCCAGCGGCTCCCTGGGACCAAGCAAGGGCTGATGACCCCATCCATGTTGTCCAGAATCTTTTGCCGCACCTCAGCACTGGCGATCGCTTCCGCTGACTTGATCGCATCGTCAACAATGCACAGGTCAGACCGCTTGCCCATGACCGAGCCCAGCACCCCGGCGGCGTAGAGCGTGAATGTCGCGTCGGTCTCAGCATCGGCGGCGATGCGGATCCGGTCGGGCTTGACCCCGTGGGCCATGGCAAACGCCTTGTCCACCTCCCAGTTGGTCACGTCCTTGCGTGCCCCCAACTTGATCCAGGGGAACACTTCGCGGTAGCGCGGTGATTGAATCAGGCGTTTAATCTTGCGGCTTTGCTCCAGGGCGATCGCCTCGGAGTAGCTCAGGTACAGCAACCGGATGCCAGGATTCCACCCAATCGCCCAAGCCGCCAAAATGTAAGCAAACGTTGACTTGGCGCTGTCCCTAGGGCCGCGCAGCTCCAGGTTTGGCCCTGCAACCTTCGTCAGCCGGTCATTGTCCAAGTCCAGGTCGATCAGGTCAATCCATTCGCGATGATGAGCCGCCGGGGCCTTATCTGCACCCAGCACATGGGTCCAAAACGCCGCCAAACTTTCCCGCTGCTCACTAAAATCCCGCCGCTCCACCGCATCCAACGTCAGCGCCCTGGCCCGCCGAGCATAGATTCGCGGCCCAAATTTTCGCAGCGTTGGGATCGTCACTTCACAGCCGTTTGATTTTTGAAGTTGTTCTCATGGGCGATCCGCGCAGAGATCGCCACGCACATTGGCTCTAGCGCTTCCATACGCAGGCTGTCCAAGCCCTGGCGCGTCATCTCAGCAGCCAGGTAAATAAACACCTGCTCGATCGTACTCAGGACAATCTCTTCTTGCCTCACCCGCACTTCCAGGTTGTGGAGCTGCTCCGCCGCCACCCGCGTCCCCAGGTCCAGCGCCGCAATCGCGTCCAGCAGCTTCAGCGCAACCCTGGGGTCACCAGCCTGGTCGGCGAAACCCTGGGCGATCGCACTCCAGTTCTGGCTGAGAATAGCCTGGAGTTGCTCACGCCGGTCCACGGCACCGGTCAAAGTCTGCCACAACGCCAGCTCAGGCGGGCAGGTCTCGTATTTGGCCCGGTTCCGGCCATACCAAGTGCTCAGGCTCGATTCCGTAACCTTCTGGCCCTTGCTCGCAAACCATGCCGCCAAATCCTTGAAACAGGGCGTTCCCGGCCCATAAACCTGCCGCTGAAAGTCCCAAGCATCGTCACGAGCCAGCGATCGCAAAGCTTCGTCCACCGCCAGCCGTCTCGTCATAGCCGCCCTTAACCCCAATTAAATTTGACCCAAAAACCTTAACAAATTTTGGTGATTAGGCTTCGTTGCAGTTACAACGCTTATCGAATCGATCACCAAAAAGCGCTTTTCAAATCGCAGGATTCAACAAGTGAGCGTAGTCCCCGTGATCATATTCACGACTCAATGTAAATTCCTGATGCTTGAAACCAGAGAGTTGCGCCATCGGCGTCAGCTCAATCAGTTTTCGATTGTCGGAAACACCAACACCAAAAGCAATTAATTGCGATCGCTGCGCTGCTGCGAGGTAGTCAGAATAAGACCGGGGGTAGATATCCACCGCATCCAGACAGGCCCGTGACTCCAGAGTCACGTCATCAATATAGGTCTCAACTTTATAGCGCCGGTTCGGATGTTCTGCCGCCGCTGCTGGACTGCCAGTCCAACCGCGATCGCCAACCTCAACACCGTGATGTCGCCAGTGCCAGCTAACCGCCGGATGCCACCAATCCTGGATCTCTCGACGAGTCCCTTCGTCCCTAGGAATCACCAGACGCAGGGCCATGGGGCAGGCCAGAGAACCGTCGAGCTGGGTCGCTTGGAGGTTCAGGAAGGCAATATCGCAGTCCCCAGTCAGGTGCTCGTGGAAGCGCTTGTCCTGGAACTGGAACAGAAATAGCTCCAAAGCCTTAGTCGGGCCTTGGAGCTGCTGGGCACTGGGGTCGGCGATCGCCCAATTGGGGTCATTGGTCCAGAGAAACATCGGCAACAGGCGTAGAGTATCCGGTCTCAATCCAAATCAGCGGGTTAGTCCGTTCGAGCTGTTCCACCAGCTCCCGACAGGCCACGTAAAGCCCGGCATCACCCCTGGGGAGGGTGCCAGACCGGTTGGCGATCGCAGCCTGGAGGCGGGTAGCGAACAAGAGCAGGCGCAAGGGGTCAATTCTCATGCTAGGCCATCACTGATGCATAGGGGTTAAAGTCATCACCGGCAAGGGCCAGGATCCGGAACAGGCTGGCATCCTGCCCCAAAATCTGAGACGTAGCCTCGGGCATATTCGGCTGTGTCACCAAGCGAATCATAGCGTCGAGCTGGGCCGCGTCGCCCGCTTGACTTTGACCCATCGGAGCCGGTGGCGAATAGACCGGCTGGAGCGCCTGCTGCTGCTGCAAACCCTGCTGGTAACTCTGGTACAGCATCGCGATCGCCTCTTTGGGGTTGTTCCGAATTGCAACCATGGCATCGTCGTTAGCAAGAATCTCGCCCGCCATGTCCTGGAGATCAGCGGGTAGGTTCTGGCGCAGGATGAGCTGGTCATTCACCTGGGTCAAGTCAGCGCCTTGCTCCCTCCACTGGGAAAGCAATTCCCGCTCAGCTTCGCTCAAATCAGTGCTAAGGGGTTCGGCCTGTGCCGGAGAAGAGACCGCCAGAGAAGTTGGCGCGGAAACGGTCGAAGGCAGTGAGGGGGTTGCCGACGGTGGCTCCGGCGCTTGGGACCGCCCCAGCAGGCTGCTGATCGTCTGTTGATACCAACTGGTCGGGGTGTCCCGTTGCCCGGAGGAGTTCGGCAGCTCCTGCGGGGTTGACGCGGCCAAGGGCAGCGGCGACAGCGGCTGGGTCTGCGGCTGCTGACTGTTCTGGGCTTGTGATTCTTCCATAGTTCAAGGCATCTACTAGGTTTTCTGTAAGCAACTGTGTCACAGGCAATAGCTGGGTGGCAATATTTGGCGGGAGCGTGAGCAGCGTCTGGTAGATGGCCTGGAGTTGGGGGATTGTTTTTTCCAACTTCCTAAATGGAACACCACCTTCGCCGCCTGTCATAGCCTGGATCTCTTGCTCTGTCTTGTCTGGGAACAAAAGCCGCAAAATACTGGGCGTCCCCACACCCTCTTCCTCCAGGTTCCGGCCCAGGATGCTGGTTTGTAGCTGGTCCTGGGGACTGGGCTGAACTAAATCAACCCGCCGCCACTTCACCCGCGTTGGCCCCGCTGGCGTCAAGCCTGTCAACCCGCCCGTCATGGTGTGGAGACGTTCCTCATGGGCGATCGCCCCAGCGATCAGTTCACAAAGCCCTCGATCAAATAAGTTGTGAGCTTTCTTATTCGCAGTCGCTGTTGGCCAGCTCAGATTGGCCCGAACCTCATAGGCAGTGTTCCCGCCCCTCTTCGAGATAGTCCCCATCGACCAGTGCAGCTTGTCCTCCAGAATTTCCAGATACCGCAATTGGTCGGACTGAATTGGATTCCAGGTAAGCACGTTGATAAAGCTTTCGCCAGGCATGGAATCTGCTCCGATCACGTCGGCGATCTCCTCCTCCTGCCCTGGCATCCCCCCACCCCGCCGCCCCGCCGACTGCTGGGCATCATAGTACCCACTCGCATAGGTGCCACTGTTGCCATAGCGGCGATCGCCCTCGCCTTGCCCGCCTTTCATGATTTGCGCGCGCGGAAGATTGGTGAAGATTGTTTGCCGCGCGTATTTCCGCACGTTTCGCCCGATTGCTTGCATCGTGGCATCGTGAGCCACCAGTTGCTTAGCGAACTCACTAAAATCATCCGCGCCGCGTTGGCCCGGTCCAGTGGGCTTATTTTTCAAAACCACCAAAGGCAAAAACTCAAACGGGTTGGGGTAGAACCGCACCTCATTCCCCAATCCCTGGGGCTTGTCCCCCTGCATCAACTGATGGGACTGAGAAAGGTCGAGGTCAAGACGATCGCCAATGCCCGCCATCCTGGGGCGGCTGTCACTTTCTTCGACGAAGGTGCCCTGGCGCAACACAACAATCTTCAACCACTTGCGCTGAACCCCACCATCAGGTAGCTCCACAGTATAGCTACTTAGGATGGTTGCCGCCGTCAGATCATCACTGTCGGGACTGTAGTAAGGCTTGAAGTCATCCTTCACGTAATACCGCAGCCGGTAACCCCCCGGCGTAATCCGCAGCCAGGCCAGCACCTCGCCAGCGCCCATCACCTTGCGGGCAATGTCCGGCAGATACTGCTGGAGATTCGTTTCACTCAACAAACGCTGGACAAAGGGCGATCGCTCCCCCAACGGATCCTGTTCGGGAATGAAATCCACCCCTTGACCAATCAGCAGATCCTCAACCTGCTGCATGTGATTGGCAATGATGTGCGACTCACCACCAGGCTCTCGACGGATACTGGCATCAACCAGTTGACGAAGGCGGATCAGATTCGGATCAAGAGACCGGGATTCAAACACAGGCCGCACCAACAACAACGGTCAATCAAAACAAGACAAAATAGCTTTAATCTGTTGACTTGTCAAATCAAGCACGACATAATAGAAGATGCTAGGGAATGGTGAGACACCCCCTAGCGCGAAAAACCCGTAGCAGGATTTAACAATGGCCATTTTAACCGATTTGGTAAAGCAATGAAAAACCCAACCAAGGCGGACATCGCCGCCGAAGCCCGTAGCCTAGGACTAAATGATCAAGGAACAAAAGCCGAAATTCAAGGTCGCATCAACGCCTATTGGGAAGCGATGGAGGAGGCCGGACATGACACGGAAGAAGCGCTCTATCAAGACCTGAACGACCTACACCCCGTTGCAGGTGGCAACACGAAGGAGCCGATGAAAATCCACCTAGAGGACGCGGCATTGCTTACCGGGGCGATCGCAGTCGCAGCGCATCTAGCGCACCTAATGTAATCAAGCACAAGTAACCGGGAGTAGTGCCCCGGATCGAATTAAAACTATGACAATCTTGACAGTGCCCGAGAACGCGATCGCCTCTCACGTCCAACAAGAGGAAGATTTCTGGAACTACGACGGGCCATGGGATGATAGGCCTAGCCGATGGAATTACTGGCAGGAAAATGGCGAGTGGGTCGGCATCACCACTCACAAGCGCTATGGAGCAGGGTACAAATATTTTTTTGGGAAATTCCACCCGTTAACAGGGGAGAGAGTCGATGAATAAAGGCAGCCTAGAACTCATCGCAGCGAAGGCCCAATTTCTAACAACAGCAGCAGCAAAACATAGCTACGAAGCCGAGGCGCTGACTCCAGCTTTGTTAACAGCAATTGACGTGATCAATGCAATGTCGCCCAGGGGATGTTACAGCTATCAAATCGCAACAGCGGTAGACCTCCACATCAACACAGTGAACGGAATTCTGAATGCTTTGTTAGTGGGCAGATACCCAGGACTGAGCTTTGAAATCGAAGATTCTCTAGGAAGCCCCAAAGTCTGGAAATTGGAGAATAGATAGTATAATTGACAGAGAGAAATCACGAAGAACCCCGCCTAGTCTTCTAGGCGGGATTTCCTTTTTCTAGTCACTTCTGAGGAGTGCTACGGGGTAATCTCAAGCATGTTTCGGCTCCAGTAATCGATACTTTTCAAGCAATTCCTTGACCGTCGCCCCAGCCTCCCAGTCGGCCCGGACCTTGGGCGCGATCGCCTTCCTGAGATACCGGGAATGCTTGCGCCCGTCAGCTTCCCATTGGAGCTGACACTGCTCCCCAGTCCAGATCTCGCCGTTCTTGCGCTTGCGGCGCAGAACGACGGTTCGGACCCCGCCCCGACGGCCATCGCCCCGGCCCCGACCCAGGGCATCACGGCAGCTACCCCGTAGCACTGTTGTTTCCACAACGGTGGAAACTTTGGCCTGCTTCACCCAGACAACCTCAAGGCGATCGCTCCTCGAACTGTCGCGGCTGGGGCGTTCATGGCGCTCCCAGTCCTTCAGCGCCTGGGAGTACATGGGACAGTCATAGCCGCTGAGGATGACTGAACCTTCAAGGCCGCACAGTTTTTCCAGCAACTCCTGATGCTGGGCGTCGGTGTAGTCGTGGCGGTATTGCCGCCGGGGCATGGCGGCAGCGAGGTTGGCATGGCGGTTGTCCTTGCTGTTGCGAGTGGCCCAAGGATAGGGCGGATCGAGGTAGAACAACGTCCCAGGAGCATCCCAAGAGTCCAGACAATCAAGGGCATCCTCGCCCGTGATAATCACGCCCTCCATCCGCTCCCAGTGAGCCAGTAGATAGCCCCAGGATTGATTGGCCACCAATTCCAAGCGGGCCTGACTGGTACCACTGCTCCAACGGCCCCCACCGCCGCTGAAGGCGCATTGGGCATGGAGCAGGTAGCGCCGGGCTTGCTCCAGCGGGGTGAGGCAATGCAGCTCCCAATCTTTGCAGCGCTCGAACTCCTCACGGGTGATGGGCGATCGCTCCAGGTCATTCACCAAGTCTCCGCCGATATCCCGTAGCACGGTCATCAGGTTGCGGTTGCCGGGGTGAAGGTCGTTGTAGACCTCCCGAAAGGCGCGGGCCTTTGCAAGGCCCAGGCTGTAGAACCCGCCAAAAGGCTCGACGTAGCAGCAATGCGGGATGTTGTCGCAAATCTCGACAAGTCGCTTTCGTTGCTTCCACTTGCCGCCAAAATAGCGACCAATAGGGCGATGTGTGGGAGCTAGCGGCCCTTGGCGGCGGGGCTTAGTCATGACTCACCTCCAGCTCCATATCCAGGTCACCGGGATGAATGAGGCGATCGCGATAAGCCGCTCCACGCTCGCTGATAATCCAACGGCAGATAACCCGCTCAGGTTTCACCTCCCATCCATCCGAGGTGTGGCGCATCTTCGCCGGGTAGCAACGCTCACGCCGGTGGGCAAGCCCACGGCTGCACAAAAAACGCAAAGCTCGGTGGCAAACTTCGGAGCTTTTCCCAACATTGAGGCGATCGCCTCCAAAGATTTGGGATTATCCCGCTCCAAAATGAGCAGCAAAGGCAAAGTCAACGTAGCCGCGCTATCGGTGTCGCGGTCGGTCCAGACCGAACTTCTTTAGGCATTGGAGTCGTGCTAAGGGGTCAAAAAATCAAAATCAGAATACGTTCGCTTCGTCGGATGCTCGTAGGGGCCGCCGGGA
>JAAUTE010000063.1 GCA_012031815.1 Chloroflexaceae bacterium | reverse complement strand
CCTCAGAACTGCGCCAAGGCGATCGCGTCAAGGTGATTGCAGGCGATCTGATTCCGGGCGATGGAGAAGTGGTTGAAGGGGTGGCTTCGGTGGATGAGTCGGCGATTACCGGGGAATCGGCTCCCGTCCTTAAAGAACCGGGTTCGGATGTGGCCAGTTCAGTGACGGGCGGAACTCGGATTATTTCCGATACCCTGATTATTCGGATTACGGCCGACCCCGGCAAGGGCTTTATCGATCGCATGATTGCCTTGGTGGAAGGGGCAGAGCGGACGAAAACACCCAATGAGATTGCTTTAACGGTGCTGCTGGCCGTTCTCACCCAGGTTTTCTTGATTGTGGTTGCTACGCTGATTACGCCTGCCAACTACCTGGGCAGTCCCGTGAGCGTTGCCACCCTCATCGCCCTTTTGGTGGCCTTGATTCCCACAACCATTGGCGGCTTATTGAGTGCGATCGGCATTGCGGGCATGGATCGGGTGGCTCAGTTTAATGTCGTTGCCACATCGGGACGGGCGGTGGAAGCCTGTGGGGATGTAAATACCCTGGTTTTAGATAAAACTGGCACGATTACCCTGGGAAACCGCCTGGCAGAAGAATTTATTCCTGTTGGCGGTCACTCTGTCTCTGAAGTCGCCTCAGCCGCCTTAGCGGCCAGTGTCTTTGATGAAACCCCAGAAGGAAAATCCATTGTTCGCCTGGCTGAGCGCTTGCAAGCGGTTATCGACTTCGATCCCAAGCAAGCAGAGGGGATTGAGTTTTCTGCTCGCACCCGCATGAGCGGCACGAACTTGCCTGATGGCGGTGAAGTACGCAAAGGAGCCATCGATTCGATTCGGGGGTTTGTGCGATCGCGCGGCGGTCGAGTGCCCCCGGATTTAGATGAAGTTTTCGAGCGGATTTCCGGGTTGGGCGGAACGCCCCTGGGCATCTGTCGGGACAGGGAGATCTATGGCGTGATTTATCTCAAAGATACGATTAAGCCCGGAATTCGCGATCGCTTTCAGCAATTGCGGCGCATGGGGGTTCGTACCATCATGCTAACTGGAGATAACCGCATTACAGCCTCAGTGATTGCTGCGGAAGCGGGGGTGGATGATTTTATCGCCGAAGCCACCCCAGAAGACAAAATTCAGGTCATTCAAGCCGAACAAGCTGCCGGTAAATTAGTGGCGATGACGGGAGATGGAACCAATGACGCCCCGGCCCTAGCCCAAGCCAATGTTGGTTTAGCCATGAATTCAGGGACGCAGGCGGCAAAAGAAGCGGCTAATATGGTCGATTTAGATTCCGACCCCACTAAACTGATTGATCTGGTAACCATCGGCAAACAGTTGTTAATTACGCGGGGAGCATTAACGACCTTTTCCATTGCTAATGATATTGCTAAATACTTTGCTATCATTCCCGCCATGTTCACCGCAGTGGGTATCGGCGCGCTCAACGTTATGGGATTGACCAGCTCTCAATCTGCCGTGCTTTCAGCCTTGATTTACAATGCTTTAATTATTCCAGCCCTCATTCCCTTAGCCCTGGGAGGGATTAAATTCAGACCCCTTTCTGCTAATCAATTGCTAACGCGAAACATCTTAGTCTATGGCTTGGGTGGCGTAGTTGCACCGTTTATTGCCATTAAAGTCATCGATGTCATCATTGCTGCCATCGGACTGGCTTAAGATTTAAACTTCACTGTAGAACACATTTATCTCTACGTCAACAAAGTCATGAAACTCTTTCCTCAAATCCTCAAATTCTCCCGATCAAGACCACCTGTTTTGCCGTCATTTAAGCAGGTAAAAGATTCTCTTGCCAAGCGAGAAAACGATCGCACCTTATCTTCATTGATTACAACAATCGACCTTATCTGGACTGAGTGGCGGCGGCGCATTCCTTTGTGGCTATTCCTCGGACTCTGCTTAAATGTCGCGATCGCACCAATGGTCTATGCGGCAGCGGGCGGAACCTTGGAGCGGGGAAATGCCTACGCCATTGGAGTGTTAGGGTTAGCAACGGTCGGTTTGTCGGTATATCTTTTTGTCGTTATTTTTCAACCGGAGCGATTCTAATGGCATTTCAAGAAGCGGCTAAGGCAGTGCGGATGACCCTATTGTGGTGGGTGTTAACTGCGGTTTTTTATCCTGTGCTTGTTTGGGCGATCGCCCAGGGATTTTTTCCCTATCAAGCCGATGGTAGTTTAATTGAAGTCAACGGTCAAATTGTGGGTTCGGAATTAATTGGACAGCCCTTTAATTCCGCCGAGTATTTCTGGAGCCGTCCCAGTGCAGTCGATTACAGTGTTGGAGAAGATGCTGCGCCAACGGGTTTATCAGGAGCCACCAACCTCGCCCCCAGTAATCCCGATTTAATCGTGAAAGTTGGGGAAATTGCGGACAATCTCCGTCAAGCTGGAATTAATCCAACCTATGACCTAGTTTACACCTCTGGATCGGGCTTAGACCCTCACATTACTGTGGAAGCAGCTCAAGCTCAAATTTCCAGAGTTGCTCAAGCCAGAAATCTCCCAACCGATCGCCTCCAGGCATTGATTGAAGAAAATATCGATGGGCGATCGCTGGGTATTTTAGGAGAACCAGGGGTGAATGTTCTCAAATTAAATTTAGCCCTTGATGCCCTTGGCGATGCCTAAATAACCACGACAGTTTCTATTAAGAAAATGTATTACAGCAAGACTGAAATGAGCCAAGAACAAAGTGATAATTTGAGGGATAGACTTTATGAGCATCGCAGACGGCGAGGAACTTGTAAAATCTTCATCGGAATGGCTCCCGGCGTTGGCAAAACTTACCGGATGTTAGAGGAAGCGCAAAGTTTAAAAGAGGAGGGAACCGATGTTGTCATTGGGTATTTAGAAACCCACGGACGGGAAGAAACCGCAGAAAAAGCGATCGGATTAGAGGCTGTTCCCCGTCAAGAAATTATTTGGTCGGATCGAAGTTTAACTGAGATGGATACCGATGCCATTATTGCCCGCCAGCCAAAACTGGTGCTAGTAGATGAGCTGGCACACACTAATGTTCCCGGTTCCAGGCGTGAAAAACGATATCAAGATATTGAAGCGATCCTTGACGCGGGCATTGATGTTTATTCCACCGTGAATATCCAGCATCTAGAAAGTCTTAATGACCTCGTGTATCGGATTTCTGGCGTTGTCGTTCGTGAGAGAATTCCCGATCGCATATTAGATGAAGCCGATGAAGTCGTGGTTGTAGACGTGACGCCTGAGACCTTAGAGGAGAGATTAATCGATGGAAAAATTTATGCGCCCGAAAAAATCGATCGAGCACTACAAAACTTCTTCAGCCGACGCAACTTAATTGCCCTGCGTGAGCTGGCTTTGCGAGAAATTGCAGACAATGTTGAAGAAAATCTTGAGGCAATTTTAACCCCCGGCGATCGCAAAACGTGCAGCATCCACGAACGGGTATTAGTGTGCGTCTCCACCTACGCTAATTCCATCCAGCTATTGCGGCGGGGAGCAAGGATCTGTAATTTCATGAATGGAAAACTGTATGCCTTATTCGTAGAGTCCCCCGATCGCTTTTTAAGTAAAAAAGAAAGCCTTCACATTGAAACCTGCGAGCGGCTTTGCCGAGAATTCGGGGGAGAGTTTCTGCGAGTTAAATCCGATAATCTTTTAGACGGAATTATTAACACCGCCCGTGCCTATCGCATCACCCAAATTGTAGTGGGGGAAACCCATCGCTCCCGCTGGGAACTGTTGTTAAAGGGCGGATCGATCCTCCAGAAATTAGTGCGATCGCTCCCCCACATCGATCTTCACGTCATTGCAACCGATAGAAACGGGAAATAGGTAGCCGGTCTAACCAGGTAACCCGCCCCAATCACCGTCAAACCATAGAAGTTTAACCATCTTCCTCAGAGAAAACCAAGTTCCTAGCCTATCGAGAATTTGCCCCTTGAGCTGTGGAATTTTCTCGCAAAATCCGGCGTTCTCCATAGTTGAGCAAGCGATCGAGGGTTGCTAGGCGATTTACCCACCCTGCCACTTGGTAGGGATTTTGCTGGGCCTGCCCCTGGAACCAGCGATTGAATCCCTGTTGAAAGTGGGAGAGGGCCAAGTCAGCTTTCAAATAATTGCGGTTAGAGGGGTTAGTTGCCAATTGCTGGAGAGCTGCCGTCAATTCCTCGGAACCTTGCAACCAAGCCTGGCGATCGCCGCCTGAAATGGCAATCTGACCGCTGGCTAACAGAAAAATCCACTCTTTTTCCAAGGACTGGTAGCGGACGAGGGCTGCCTGGAAAGGACGGCGATGGGGCAGGGGAATGGCCGCATTAGGGCTAGTTCCCTGGGTACGGCCAAACACTTGCTGCAATTGAGGCGAGAGATTTTCCGCCGCAAAGAGAGCGTAGCCTTCAACGGGCAATTGGCGCAAAAACTGCATCTGATCCACTACCACCGCCTCCGGCAAGTTCAGCAAGCGGATTCCCGGCAGTAATAGGGTAGATTCCAAAAGATATTGCTCGTAAAACAGCGGGCGCGTCAAATTTTGCAGATCGCTGGAGCTTTCGGCATAGGTCATGGGAACCAGCCAATCAACCCAGCCCTGTTCGGCCCAGCGCTCCCAATTTTGCTGAAGTCGCAACAGGCGGGCCGGCCGCTGAAAGGGAAATACCGCCGCTGAAATCACCAGATTAGGTCGTTGGGCCTTAAGCGCCCTGGTGGTGATTTCCATAAACTCATCGACCTGCTGCGTGCGAAATTCCGTCCAAGTTGACCAGAGGCGATCGCCAGCTCTGAGGGTTTGGGGATCGACGCCATGCTGCTCCTGAAACAATCGTCGAGAAGTGGCACTGTAGCCGTAGGCCCGGTTGATGCGGGGGTCTTGAAAAGGATAGCGAATGTAGTCAAAGTGAATGCCGTCAACCTGATAGCGAGTGCTAATTTCGCTGAGTAAATTCAGGAGATAGCGGCGAACTTCAGGATTAGCCGGGTCGAGAAAGGCTTTGCGAGAGGAACCAGAGTCAAACTTACGTCCGGTGATGTCTGTCATTACCCAATCAGGATGGGCAGACAGCACAGGTCCTAGATAATCGCTGGGCAGGCCGAGCAGTTGATTGTGGCGGTGATTGGCGGCGGCAAAAACCCACACCCAAGCATGGAGTTCCATATTGCGCTCGTGGGCGAGTTTAACCGCTGCTTCTAGAGGATCCCAGCCCTTAACCAGGGGATTTTGCTGGGGAGCCACCTGGCTGGGAAAAATAGGATACCCCGCATTCACCGTCTCAAAAAACACCGTATTAATGCCCGCGGCCGCAGGCGATCGAACAATTTCGCCAAATCTGCGGCGGACTTAGCCTGGACGATGGTGCCCCGATCCAGCCAAATTGCCCGAATTTCCGGCTGTACAAGCAGTTGGCGATCTGTAGGGTAATGCTCCCACAAAAGACGATGGGCTTGACGCCATTGCTGGTGAGCTTGGTCATAATTTTGGGCCGCAACCAATTGGCGAAAGGTTTCCAGCTTCGCTCTGGCATCGGCGATCGCCTGGCGGCTATTATCTTGAGACGCATTGACGGCAACCACTCCCGCCGTTGCCCCTAATTCCCGTGTGGCAACCTTATCGGCATTGGCAATTTCAGAGACCGTTTCAGCACTAACCAGGGCACTTTCGACGCGGGCAATCAGGGCTTCCAGTTCGCGAATCATTTGATTGGCTAAATTGGGGGAAATCGGGCCGCGACGGCTCCCGTACTGGCTATTTTCCCATTCACTAAGCGGGATCATCCCTCGGCGTTGGGGCGTCTGGCTTTCCCTCAGTCCCGTGGCTTCGATCAAAGCGGGTGAAATCTCGGCGGGATCGTCTGGTAGAAGCGCTGGCGCTGGTGGGGTGGCGGGAGGAGAGGGCTTGACCGGAGGAGTTGTCGGGGCTGGGGCTGAAGAAACCCTGGGGGCGGGAGCGGCCGGTTTGTGGCGATCGCCGGCGTTGAGGGGACAGGGACGGCTGGGGCGGAGGGCTGCCGGTCGAGAGTAGGCAAATTGCTGCCCCGTGCTAATAGAGGAGGAGGGGTTGGAACCTCAGCCTGGTTGCGCTCGTCTTGGGTGTCAGCAACGGTCAAAGGCGTCTGAGTGTCACAGGTTAGGGGAGTTTCCCTAAATCCTGTCGGTAACGGGCCGTAGCGCTTGAGGGAGGCTTGCAACCAAGCCAGATCGACTACAGAGCCGACTACTCCATCCACGCCCCAACGCCACCCCAAAAACGTGGCTTTCTCCGTGGTTACCACCGCTGGAGGCTTGCCTTCGGAGAGCCAAACCGCAGCGGTACGGCTTTGTAGGGTAGCAGGCAGTACGACCCCCCCCCTAAACGTAGCCGCTAGATTGGGTTGGTTTGTCCAGCCTTGGCCCGTATCGGGCTTCAGCGGGGTCGCAGAGGTGATGGGAAATCCCCAGTAAGCCCCGAATAAAGACCGCAATTGCGATCGCACTTCTGGCTGGGACAAATTCCCTGTCGGGCCAGAGACGACGACGTTGCCACCTCGTTTCATCCAGGCTTCCAGGGACTGTGCCTGTTCCCGACTGAGAGTGGAAACATTGGGCAGAAACAGCACCGATAAATTTTGAAGATCGCCAATCTGCTGCCAGCGGGACGCCGTAACCACACAGTAGTCAATTCCCGTTGCCCGCAGCCGTTCGGCGATTTGGGGCCAATGGTTGGCATTATCAGAACTGTAGACCACCCCTAACTTTTGTGTCGCGGCCGCTGCTGGCACGACAAAAATAACAGAAAAAAGATACCCCAGACTTGCACTCAGGTGAGTCCTAATCGATTGGGCTGTCATCTCCCACAATTGCATGTAATTCTTCTCCCATTGATGCGTCTGTCACCCCAGACCGTCCTAGCGCCACTAGCGGCGCTAATCGGGCTGTGTTCTAAACCTCTTTACCCTAGACTCACTCTATTCATTAAATCTTAGATTGAGCTGATTGCTAGCAATCTTCCTGGGGAATTACTTCGGAAATCCTCTCAGGCGGGAACGCTTCGAGCGGCTTAGCAGTCTCAACACTACGAGTCGCCCAAGCTCGCTTTCATCAATTTAAAACGATATGCTGCGATATTTTATCCCTGGTTTGGACGCAAACACGCAGGAATGGGCCCTAGAAGCCCGCTTGTTGCGCTGGCTAACATTTTTATGGTTATTCATTGGCTTGGCGGCCTTATTCTCTGCCTCCTTTGCTGTCGCTGATGCTGAACAAGGCGATGGGCTGTACTACTTCAAGCGACAGTTGTTTTGGGCGTTAATCGGTACGGCAGGATTGAACGTCATTGCGCGATCGCCTCTGCGGGATGCCCTGAAAGTGGCTCCTTGGGCGCTATTAGGCTTGTTGGGGATGATTTTGGTGACCCTGGTGCCGGGATTGGGAACGACGGTCAATGGTGCTACCCGCTGGCTATCCTTGGGGCCAGTCTTAATTCAACCCTCGGAGCTGATTAAACCTTTTTTAGTCTTGCAGGGCGCGGTGGTGTTTGGTCGCTGGCAGCGCTTGAGCTGGCCGGTACGTTTGGGCTGGCTCGGCATTTTTGGCTTGGTACTGGCGGCTATTTTGCTTCAGCCCAACTTGAGCACTACCGCTTTGTGCGGTATGACCCTCTGGTTGATCGCCCTGGCAGCCAACTTACCCCTCACTTATTTGGGTGGAACGGCGATTTTAGGCTCTCTAACCGCAGTTCTCAGCATCAGCATCCACGAGTATCAGCGCCGCCGCATCATGTCTTTCCTCGATCCCTGGGCTGATCCCAAGGAGGATGGCTATCAATTGATCCAGAGCTTATTGGCGATCGGCTCTGGAGGTGCTTGGGGAACGGGACTTGGCCTTTCTCAGCAAAAACTCTTCTATTTGCCGATTCAGTATACCGATTTTATTTTTTCGGTCTATGCTGAGGAATTTGGCTTTATTGGGAGTTTGCTGCTGCTCATTCTCCTGGTTGCCTATGCCTCCATTGCCTTGCGGGTGGTATTGGGCTGCCGCCATCCCGTGAATCGCTTGGTGGCAATGGGGGCGACCATTCTGCTCGTGGGACAATCGCTGTTGAATATTGGCGTCGCTACAGGCACACTTCCCACTACGGGCTTGCCCCTACCGTTATTTAGCTACGGGGGTAGCTCAATAATTGCCAGTTTGGTGGCGGCAGGATTGTTGATTCGCGTGGCCAGAGAAAGCCGGGAAGGAGAAGTCGTCTCCTTCAAGGGAAATGCCCGCAATTTAAATCTAAAATCGCCTAGAAATCGGGAGTTGGCGGCTCATCTTCATAAAATCGATAGAACAGATACTCATCTTTGAAAGCGTGATCGTCGGTGACGTGATGGATAATGCCTCGCTCAATTAGGGTCTGACCCACCCGCACGGCTGCCTCCTGAGAAAGCTCATACTGACTCATCAACCAGGCTACAGCCTCCTGGCCCACAAAACACTGGGGATAGGTTTTCAGACGATACTGGCGATCGCTAATGTCCAAGCCTCTAGGGCCGCGCATGTGCTCCACCAAGGATGCCAGCTCCGCTGTCCCTAGGGATAGGGTTTGTCCCAGCTCAGTCCCTTCATCGGCATAAAACCGATAGAACATATAGCTGTTTTTGAAGACATGGGCGTCCAGGACGTGGTGAATCACCTGAAGCTCCACCAGCCGCTGTCCCAACAGTACCGCTGCGGCTTCCGTGAGTCCATAGGCGTTCATGAACCACCGCACCGCCTCTTCTCCCACAAAACACTGGGGATAAAGTTTCAGCTTGTAGTTGCGATCGCGAATATTCAGTCCCCGGGATTTGTGCAGATAAGCTACTAAGGTATCCAGTTCTTCTTGGGTTATGAGAGCTAAGTCTTGTTGTGGATCGGCGAGTTTAACAACGGTCGAGGTTTCTTGGGGCAAGAGGAAATCAACCAGTCGGACTTGTTCGTCCAGCCAAGATTGAAACAGCTCATTGAGCAGTTTTTGCGCTAAGGCCCCATCTAACTGAGCTGGAACAATCTGTTCTAATTGAGCAATTACATACCATTGTCCGACCTCAATGGGGGTTTGGGGCTGGCCGACGGGGCTGTTGGTGAGAACCTCCCGCAGCACCGGATGAATTGCTTCTAGCTCAACGGGGCCGATCGGGCCTCCCGCTCCCGGCCTGGGCCTTGGGAATATTGGCTGGCGAGGTTGGCAAAATTGTCTTCGCCAGCAATTAGGCGGAAATATAGCTCCTGAATGGCGTCCCTATCCTCGGTATAGATAGCGCGATAGATGACGCGGTCTAGCTTAGATTTATTGATAAGAAAATAGTCTTCCAGGTGATGTCCCCAAGTTGCCTGCTTATATTTCTCAATCCTAAGGGTGCGGGTAACTATTGGGGTGAGCTGTCCCACCGTTAGATGATGTTGCCTTAACCAGTTTTCCTGAGATTCTGAGGTTTGTAGTCCTTGTTGCTGATAAAAACCCTGCAAGCAAGCCATTTCTTCTTCTGGGGAGCAGGAAATATTGGCGATCGCCAAATCGACGATGGCGGACTGCAACAGTAGGGGCGATGGCTGATATTCGGCTAGCAACCGAATGACGGCGTGAGGAGAGGCCACGCTACGAGTACCAACTTTCAGGATTTCAGTCATGGCAGTCTTGGAATTGTTTAGCTCGCTAAAATACTACCACTTCCTGCTCTCGGTTCTCGCTTGTGCCATCTAAGGGGGCACGATTAATGTGGTAGGAACGCTGACAGCCCCTACCACATTAAGGAGAGAGCCAGCTAGCCTCCAGCAACCGCCGGGACGATACTGACTTCATCACCATCACTCAGGGCGTGTCGGCTTTTTGGAGAAAGCGGATATCCTCACTATTCACGTAGAAATTGACAAAACGGCGCAATTCACCGGCTTCGTCACAGAGGCGGGCTTTGATACCGGGATAGGTTTTTTTCTAGAGACTCGATTAAATCCCGAACGCTGGTCGCCGAGCAGTGAACTGCGGCTTGGTTTTCAGTGTATTTTTGTAGAACCGTCGGAACTAAAACTTTAACAGCCATTTTTCCATCCATTCACAGGAGCAACGAGTATTTCAGGGGAATAAGTGCCAGGACGAGAAGCCGGATCTTCTTCATCCCCCTTAAAATTTAGGGTTTAAACTAAAACCTGCTGCCATTCTAAACGTTCCAGGGTGCGAGAACGTTCCAGCGCCCGCTCAAAGCTATCTAAGGTGGGTTCAATGGTCAAGGGTTCGCCAATGTAGCCTTGAACCGCCTCTTGGGTTTTTAAGCCGTTGCCCGTGATGTAGGCGACGGTGCTTTCGTCGGGGTCAATTTTGCCCGCTTCCACCAGTTTTTTCAGAACGGCGATGGTAGTGCCCCCGGCGGTTTCGGTAAAAATCCCTTCAGTTTCTGCCAAAAGCTTGATACCTTCAATGATTTCGGCATCGGTTACCGATTCAATGTAGCCGCCGGTTTTTCTGGCTAATTCCAGGGCATAGATGCCGTCAGCGGGATTGCCGATGGCAATGGATTTGGCGATGGTGTTGGGCTTGACGGGAGCAATGAAGTCCCGACCTTCCCGGAAGGCGCTGGCGATGGGAGAGCAACCTTCTGCTTGGGCGCCGCTGCAACGGACGGTTTTATCGGGAACTAAGCCGACTTTGACGAATTCTTGGAAGCCTTTGTAAATCTTGGTGTAGAGAGAGCCAGAGGCCAGAGGTGCAACGATGTGGTCGGGCAGTTGCCAGCCAAGCTGTTCGGCTACTTCAAACCCCAGGGTTTTGGAGCCTTCCGAGTAGTAGGGACGCAGGTTGATGTTAACAAAGCCCCAGCCATAGCTGTTGGCGACTTCCGAGCAGAGGCGATTCACCTGGTCGTAGTTGCCCTTGACCGCCATGAGGGTGGGATTGTAAATAAGAGTTCCCAGGATTTTGCCCGCTTCCAGGTCGGCGGGGATGAATACGCAGCAGTCTAAGCCTGCATAGGCCGCGATCGCAGCGGTGGAGTTGGCTAAATTGCCGGTGCTGGCGCAGGAGACGGTGGTGAAGCCCAATTCTTTGGCGCGGGTTAGGGCAACGGAGACCACCCGATCCTTGAAGCTGAGGGTGGGCATGTTGACGGCATCATTTTTGATCAAGAGATTTTTTAAGCCCAGGCGACGAGCCAGACGGTGGGATTTGAGGAGGGGGGTCATGCCCGTGCCCACATCAATGGGATTTTCGCTGGTAACGGGCAGAAAAGCCTTGTAACGCCAGATGGAGTTGGGGCCGGCCTGGATCGATTCTCGGCTGACTTGACGGCGGATGGCGTCATAGTCGTAAGCGACTTCCAGGGGGGCAAAGGTTTCTTCGCAGATGTGGAGTGCCTTGAGGGGGTATTCCGCTCCGCCTTCTTTGGAAACCAGTTTGGTGAAGGTGGGCGCGAGGGTGGGAGTTACAGTTGCCTGGGTCATCGCTAGTTCTCTCTATCAATCAAGAATTCCGTCCAATGTGCTTGATGCTAACATGGCGGCAAAAACAGATCAAATAATCCCGACTTTTTTTTGTCGGGTTTGATTGAATCCTTTTCGTAATCAGGGGTTTAGCCGAGTAATGGGAAAAGAAGACTGCCGTGAATTGTCAGGGTTTGTTCGCTTGCTCCTGCAAAAAAAGAATGCTGTTATGGTTGCTGGAGGAGGGCAACTGCACGCTCGATGCTGCTAGGGGTGAGGTCGCTTAGGGAAATGACTTGACTGGCTTCGGTAAAGGTGCGGCTGATGGAGCGGCGGTAGGCGGGGTCGTAGTGGGTTTGGAGCAAGTCTTTGACCAGTTCTGACCATTTTTGCCGATCGATAAGGTCGAGCCAGCGATCGCAGATTGGGGAGCCGTAGCGGGATTTGAGGCGAAGGAGTTTTTGTTGAAGGAGGTCAGGGTGGGCGATGAGGTGGGGATAGGTTTGCAGGAGCCACTGGACTCTGGCGCTGGTGGGGAGTTGGACTTCCAGGAAGCGAGCTTGCTGCATTTGCTCCCATAGGGCAGGGGGCAGGTAGAGTTTGCCGATTTTGTTGCTTTCTGATTCGACCCAGACAGGTTCGGCGGGATTGAATTGCTGGAGTTGCTGCAATAGGCGGGACTCAAACCATTTTTGGGAGGGTTGGGGTTCGGGTTGTTCGCTCCATTCTTGACCGAGCAGGGAGCCGCGATGGTGGGCGATCGCTTCGAGGTCGAGGACTTGTAAGCCTTGTCGAGCCAGGTGGCGGAGGATTTCGGTTTTGCCGGTTCCGGTGAGGCCGCCCAGGATTTGGTAGCGAAATTGGTGGGGAAGGCTGTCTAATTGCTCGCGGACGGCAGCGCGATAGGTTTTGTAACCGCCTTCGAGGACGGTGACTGACCAGCCGATTTGAGAGAGCACCAGGGCTAAACTTTGCGATCGCTGACCGCCGCGCCAACAGTAAATGAGGGGCAAGTATTGCTTGTCGTGGGGGTGGAAATGCTGGGTGAGATGGCGGGAAATATTTTGCGAGACAAGGGCTGCACCGAGTTTGCGAGCTTCAAAGGGAGATTGTTTGTAGAGTGTGCCGACTTGAGCGCGTTCTTCGTTGTTGAGGACTGGCAGGTTAATCGCTCCGGGAATGCGGTCTTCGGCAAATTCTGCTTGCGAGCGCACGTCGATGATTTCGCTGTAGGTTTCGCTGAAAAGATAGGGTTTGTAAATTGGCGATCGCATTCCGGGGGGTGATGAGCGGCTGTCAATTTATTGTAACGAAGGGAAAAATGAACCAGCTTGCCGCAAAAAAAATCCCTCAAAGGCTTGAGTATTGCCATCAATGCGATGAGGAATACGCTCTTCTTTCTTCAACGCCTTAACCAGTCCCAAGTTTAAAAAAAATTGGCTGAGTCGATGCCGTCAATGGCTTAAACAGTTCTGGCAGTTGCTGGAAAGGAATTGGCGATCGCATTACCTGCTAACCAAGCCGTTGTCCAGGCACTTTGAAAATTGAAGCCGCCCGTGATGCCATCAATATCGAGAATTTCTCCCGCGAAATAGAGTCCAGAGCAGCGTTTACTGGCCATTGTTTTAAAATCAATTTCCTTAAGATCGACGCCGCCACAAGTAACAAATTCTTCTTTAAAAGTTCCTTTCCCTTGGATTTTGTACTGTCCTTGGGTAATTTCTTGGGCGAGTTTGTTTAGCTCATTTTTCGCCAACTCCGTCCAGATCTTTGGGGATTAATCCCGACTGCTTGCACGAACTGCTGCCACAAGCGGCGCGGCAACGGCAGGGGACAATAATTGATAATTTGCTTTTTCGGAGCATCGGTTTTAGCTCGTTCTAATTGTTGGCGGACGGTTTCTAAATTGTGCTGAGATAGCCAATTAATCTGTAGCGGTATTTGGTAGCGCCGCTCCTGCAACATCCTCGCGCCCCAAGCCGAAAGTTTCAGCACCGCCGGGCCGCTCAATCCCCAATGAGTAATCAACAATGGCCCCGTTTGTTCGAGTTTTTCTTCTGTATCTAGCAACCGCAAGCGGGCACTTTCTACACTCACTCCCGCTAATTCCTGCAAGCGCGGATCTTTGACATTAAAGGTAAACAAAGAGGGAACGGGCGATCGCACAGTATGGCCTAAAGCTTTAGCCCAACGGTGGCCGGCGGGATTGCTGCCTGTCGCGAGAAGGAGGCGATCGCAAACCAGCGTTTTGTTTTGGAGAGAAACAGCAAATTCAGGGGAATTAGGGAGTAATTCTATGGTTTTAACGGGACTAGCACTACGGAGTTCCACTCCGGCAGCAGCAGCGGTATCCAGGAGACAGTTAACAATGGTTGCTGAATTGTCGGTTATGGGAAACATGCGCCCGTCGGCTTCGGTTTTGAGCTTGACCCCCCGTTCCGCAAACCAGGCAATGGTATCTCGCGGCTGAAAGCGACTGAAAGCCCCTCGCAATGCCCGACCGCCTCTGGGATAGTTTTGCACTAATAAAGCGGGATCGAAACAATGATGGGTCACATTACAGCGCCCGCCGCCGGAAATCCGCACCTTGCTCAACGGCTCCCGTCCGGCCTCCAGCAGCGTTACCCGCGATCGCGGTTCCAGGGAAGCACAGGCAATGGCCGCAAAAAACCCTGCTGCTCCGCCTCCAACCACAATCACTTTCATAAATTCTGTCAAAATCTAGGCTCAAACCGATTGAAACTGGTCTTTGGTCGCGCCACACACCGGACAGACCCAATCCTGGGGCAAATCCTCAAAGGCGGTTCCTGGTTGGATGCCCCCCTCTGGATCGCCAACGGTGGGATTGTATTCGTAGCCACAAGCGGAACAAACGTAGATGGGCATAGTGATGTATCCCCGAAGTTCCTTTGTCTCAATCTTAGCCAAATCAATAGCGATTGGTGAGAGCAATGCCGTAGGCGAGGCCGCTAAACAGGGTAATCGCCAGCAGCAACAGGATTAAACCGCCGGGAATGAAGCTGAGAATGGCCATCCCCCGCAGCACATAGACAACAAGGGTCAAGATTAAGGCACTAAGGAAAAAAATGCCCAATTTTAAACTATTGGAACGGCGATCGCGACTCATGGAAGTTTGATGGAAATTTGGCTGGAGGCACTGTGAGTTAACCTGGCTCGTTAATGGTTCCAGGTTATCAGGTGCGGCCTGCCCAGCACTCCTGGAAAAAATTAATCATTCTTTATACCCGCTGCGATCGCTTGTCTACAGAGGTTTTTTTAGGGGGGCTTGGGGGCGATCGCAAATTTCCTACAGTCATTTAATCTTAAATTTCTTGATTTTCAGGTTTTAAAGTTATTTTTCCGCCTCAAGCTAGTCTGATTTCCCTAAATCTTCGTTTTTTGCTGGTGATTAAGGCGATCAGGGTTTAGCGGTTGGCGATCGCCGATCCTCGATCCCAGTGAACTGCCAGGAAGTTTTTTTTGTGTTTTGTTCTAGTTTAATAATTTCAAGTATCTAAAAATTTTTATTTAGCCCTAAAAAGGCACAAACTAGACTGAGTTTGGTTTTTAATAAGTTTAAATCCATTTATAACTTTATTGAGTTCATTTAATCCATTTTTTGCTTGGCGATCGCCTTGGCTTCCTGGGGAAGTTGGTGAATAATGGCGATCGATGAGGGATTGATCCAGCCCTGCCGCTGAACTGACAGGGTGTATATAAAGAAACTCATTTTGATTGGCTCGATAGTTTAGGAGAGAAAAAAGCGTGAAACTGGCAGTTTACGGAAAAGGCGGTATCGGCAAATCCACCACTAGCTGCAACATCTCGGCAGCCCTGGCCAAGCGAGGCAAAAAAGTCCTGCAAATCGGCTGCGATCCCAAGCACGACAGCACCTTCACCCTGACGGGATTTTAATTCCCACCATCATCGACACGCTTCAAGAAAAGGATTTTCACTACGAAGACATCTGGCCAGAAGATGTCATCTACAAAGGCTATGCGGGCGTGGACTGCGTGGAAGCGGGCGGACCTCCAGCCGGTGCAGGCTGTGGCGGTTACGTAGTGGGCGAAACCGTAAAATTGCTCAAGGAATTAAACGCGTTTGACGAATACGATGTCATTCTCTTCGACGTTCTCGGCGACGTGGTGTGTGGCGGATTTGCCGCACCGCTGAACTATGCCGATTACTGTGTCATCGTGACGGACAACGGCTTTGACGCCCTGTTTGCGGCCAATCGCATTGCCGCCTCGGTTCGGGAAAAAGCCCGCACCCACCTGCTACGCCTCGCGGGATTGATTGGCAATCGCACCTCCAAGCGGGATCTCATCGACAAGTATATCGAAGCCGTTCCCATGCCCGTGCTGGAAATTTTGCCCTTAATTGAAGATATTCGCGTCTCCCGCGTCAAAGGCAAGACCCTGTTTGAGATGGCAGAAACCGATCCCTGCTTAAACTATGTTTGCGACTACTACCTCAACATTGCCGATCAGCTCTTGGCGCTGCCGGAAGGGGTGGTTCCCAAAGATGTCCAAGACCGGGAATTGTTCACCCTATTGTCGGACTTTTACCTGAATCCAGCCAAACCCAACCCAGTGGAAGAACTCGACCTGATGATGGTCTGATTTTGCCTTACCTGCTCAACCGCGAGAGATTGACGATCCAGAGGAGACATGACGGCAATGACTGTAACCCAAGAACCAACGGCCTTGAATTTTGACTGTGAAACCGGCAATTATCACACCTTTTGCCCCATTAGCTGCGTCGCCTGGCTCTACCAAAAATTGAAGATAGCTTCTTTCTGGTCATTGGCACCAAAACCTGCGGCTATTTTTTGCAAAATGCGATGGGGGTGATGATTTTCGCCGAACCCCGCTACGCCATGGCCGAGCTAGAAGAGGGCGATATTTCCGCCAAGCTCAACGATTATGACGAACTCAAGCGACTGTGCGAACAAATCAAACGCGATCGCAACCCCACGCGTCATTGTCTGGATTGGGACTTGGCACCACAGAAATCATCAAAATGGATTGGAAAGGATTGAC
>JAAUTE010000335.1 GCA_012031815.1 Chloroflexaceae bacterium | reverse complement strand
TTTGGGCGCGGACGACAGCGGCGTTTTCGCACTGGCCATAGGTCAGGTAAAAACCAATGCCGTCCAGCGTTTCCCCGGCCTTGAGGTCGCGCTTGGCTGTCGCCACCACATCCACCACCGGGTTGCCCAAGGGAGCCATGACCGCATCCTGGAACAGTACCGCCCGCGCCACGGAGAGGGGTACTTCAAAGTGGCAGAGGTGATAGGGAGTATAAAAACTGTAGAGCGGGCCTTCGCCCAGCTTGTAGAGATTGAGGTAGTGGCGCTGTTTGGGGTCGTTGTGGGTGGCAAAGACGTAAACCCCCGGGCCGGGCTTGGTTCCCACCACATAGTCCACGATGCCGCCCAGGGCTTGCAGTTCGTCGATGTCGTAGAGGCTGGTGGCTTCGTCGATGTGGCCCCGGTGGTCGTAGCCCAGCATCCCGCGCCGGGCCACTTTCATGCCCGTGGCGTTGGCGACGATGGACTGCTCGAAGGAAATCTTAGTGCCGTCAGCGAAACTAGTGACCATGTGGGCTTTTTGGCCCCAGCGCTTGGCGAAGGCTTCCTGGGTCGTGGGGTTGCGGTAGGGGTCGTGGAGGCCTTTGATGTTGCCGCACACCAAGGGTTGCAGGCCGATGCTCTTGACGAAGCGGTAGAGGTTCATCTGGACGCCGGGCTGGTCGCCGTCGCAGGCCGTCAACACCACGCGGGCTCGATCGGCGTGGACTTTTAGCACCGGGCCAATCGTCCCATCCAGTTCCGCATTCATCATCACCACATGCTTGCGGTGGTTGATGGCTTCCAGGACGATCTGGGCCCCAAACTCCACCGTCCCCGTGACTTCGATGATGGCGTCGATGCTTTCTGCCTGACACAGCAGCAACGGTTCGTCGGTGATGGCGGGACGGCCCTGGGCGATCGCATCTTCGAGGGCCCCCAGGGTGCGGGCGACAGTGAGGGTTGCGATGCCAGCTTCGTTGTAGGCTTGGCGGGCCACTTCCAGGCGGCGGTTGAAGATTGCCACCAATTCCATGCCCGGAACCGAGTTAATTATCTGATTGGCAATGCCCCGGCCCATAAAGCCAGCGCCAATCATACCAACACGAATGGGATTCCCAGCTTCTGCACGGGCAGCCAGGGCGCGATCGATGACGATCATGGGATTTAAGCTCCTCGAAGGGTTAAGGTCAGAAATTTTAGGCTTCAGCAAAGACCAAGGGAAAGGACAGAAACATCCGGGGCACAGACGCAAGCGCTTTTCACAGTGACTCAAGCGCCTTTCACAAAAACTTAAAGGCTTTTCACAGGGACTCAAATACCTTTCGCACGGACTCAAAGGTTTTTCACAGCAACTTAAACTCATCCGGCACACCCAAAACCGTTTCCGGCACTTGGCGCAGACGCTCCGGTCAGTGAGAAATTAGCGATCGCCAGACGGATCTTCCTAACCGGCCCCTAAACCGTGAGAGCCGGTTCTAGGGCCTTGCTAGGCAGCAGCGGCCAGTTAGCATCTTTGGCAGAAATACAGCTTACCGGCAGGGGCCACTTAATGCCCAGAGCCGGATCGTCGTAGCGCAAACCGCGCTCGCAGCCAGGGGTATAAAACTCGCTGACTTGATAGAGGACTTCCGCCCCATCACTGAGCGCCTGATAGCCGTGGGCAAACAGGGGCGGCACAAACAGGGCCCGGCGATTCTCCGCCGTCAGCTCCACCCCAATATGTTGGCTGTAAGTGGGGGAAGTCTGCCGCCAATCCACGATGACATCATAGATAGCCCCGGCCACACAGCGGATTAACTTCGCTTCCTGGGAGGGTTCCACCTGGTAGTGCAGCCCCCGCAGGGTTCCCGCCTGGTGATTGTAGGAAAGATTGCACTGGACAATGCGCGGCTCGATCCCGTGGGTGGCAAACTCCGCACGGCAGTAGGTACGGGCAAAAAATCCTCGGTCATCTGCTTTGCGATCGAGGTCAATGATAAAAGCGCCCTGAAGCTGAGTTTCGGTAAATTGCATCGCTATCTTCTCGCTAACAACAGTGGTGTAAAAGTCAAGCGCGATCGCCAAACGCCCCGAAAAAAGACCGCTCCCCCGATACCTATCCCAGTGGGACAGCAAGGAGGGAGTCAGGTCGCAACGAGTCGTGTGAGGAAAACCTGAACGGGAGCCATTAAACCCCCGCCGCCACGGATTCGCGCCCTAGGGGAACCGCAAAAACCGGATCGCTCTGGGGCTGACGCCAGTAGAAAGCACTGTCGATCTGGCCCGTCCGCAGCAAGTACTGCAACTGCTTGAGCCGGGTAAAACCCCGGAATTGGAAAGTTTCCGCTGGCATATCCAACTGGCTGAACAGGGCATAGAGCTGTTCCGCACCCCGCCGCGCATTCCAGGCACAGGCAAACCCCGGCAACTGCTGGTGAATCTTCTCAAAAGACACCCGATAGCTGCGATTGTCCCCGTCACTATTGCCAAAGGATAGGTCGCAATCGGGAAACACCTCGGCAATGGTCTGGGCAACCTCCCGAACCTGGTAGTTGTGCTGGGTGTGGCCCACATTGAAGACCTGGTTGTGGATCGTCTCCCGTGGCGCTTCCAGGGAGCAGGCGATCGCCCAGCAGATGTCCAGGACGGTGAACCAGGGGTCGCCAGGGAGTGCCGTCGCTGGTCATGGCGATTTTTCCCGTCGTCCAGGCCAGGCCCGCCAGATTATTCAGCACAATATCGAAGCGCATCCGGGGAGAGGCCCCGTAGGCCGTGGCATTGCGTAGGAAGGTCGGGGAAAAATGATCGTCCGCCAGGGGCCGCACGTCCCGCTCCACCAGGGTTTTGCAGATGGCGTAGGCTGTTTGGGGATTCAGGGGAGAGGTTTCGCTGACATAATCCGAAGCAGCCAGGCCGTAAACACTGCAAGAAGAGGTATAGACAAACCGCTCAATGCCCGCCGCCTTGGCCAATTTTGCCAGCCGCACCGAGCCTTCGTGGTTGATCTCGTAGGTGATGTGGGGCGCAAGCTGTCCCGCCGGGTCGTTGGAGAGTTCCGCCAGGTGGGCGATCGCGTCGATGCCGTCGAGATCGGCGGTGGTAATCTGGCGCAGGTCTTTATTAAGGGTTTGGGGGGTGTAGTCGGTGGCGTTGTAGAGCCAGCCCGCCTTGTAGAAACCCGTATCCACCCCAATGACCTGATGACCGCGCTGCATGAGCATCGGAGCCAGCAGCGAACCAATGTATCCTTCTGTGCCAGTGACCAAGATTCTCAAGGGGATTTCCTCCTGAATAAACGCAAAACTTAAACGTCAAAACCGTCAAACACCACTTGAGCGATGGCTAGCCCCGCGATCGCTACTTCTCCAGGGGCGATGACAGGGGCAGCGGAAACAGGATGCTAGAAGACGTTTCCGGCTGTATACCCATTTTTGGAGCAAGGACTCCAGAACCGCTAAATTCACCACAATGTCTAACCGCTTGGGCATCACGCCCGCCGTGGGCAGGGATTCTCCGGTGAA
>JAAUTE010000334.1 GCA_012031815.1 Chloroflexaceae bacterium | reverse complement strand
CAAGGATGTAGGCGATCGCAACCCACCGTTCGCAAATCCTGCAAGGTTTCCCCAAATTTCCGCCTCTGTCTCTCCAAGTCCCAGCATTAACCCCGATTTCGTCGGCATACTCCCATCCAAAGCCTTGACCAATGCCAGCGCCCGCAGCGATCGCTCGTATTGCGCCCCCCGACGTACCGACCCCTGCAAGCGACGTACCGTTTCCAGGTTATGGTTGTAACAAGCGGGTTTAGCGGCAACCACGGTCTGAACTCGCTGTTTTTGGGCAGTGGCGGCCCCCTTGCCACTCCAAAAATCCGGGACAAGCACTTCGATCTGAACCCCTGGATTGGCCTCGCGAATCGCTGCCATCACCCTCACAAACCATTGCGCTCCCCCATCAGGCAGGTCGTCTCGGGCCACCGAGGTCAAAACCACATACCGCAAGCCCAGCAACTGTACTGCTTCGGCGACCTTGCGCGGTTCCTCCGGGTCGAGGGCCATGGGAGCACGACCCTTATCTACCTGGCAAAAAGCACAGGCTCGCGTGCAAACCGGCCCCATTAACAGAAACGTCGCGGTTTTTTGGGCATAACACTCACCGCGATTGGGACAGCGACCCTCCTCACAAATGGTGTGAATTTGACGTTGCTTGATAATTCGCTGGACGGTAGATAATTCGCTGGCTTTACCTAAAGGTCGCTTTAACCAAGGCGGGAGGGCAGGCATTTCCCCGCTTTGTTGGGAGAAAGGAGCCAGCTCTATTGCTGGAAGCGGATCGGAAGCCATAAACCTTGACTAAACAGTCAGTACAATCACTAGGGTAAAACCTCGTCCTGATTTTGTGCCACCAACAGGCGGTTGACAGTCTCTTGAGATCTTGATGCCCTGGTCTCTAGCACCGAGTCCCAGCCCGGTCGCTACCACGTCCAAGGATTTTCTCGCGGATTGTTATTTCCCAGGGATTGTCTGGGAATTCTGGTAAAGTAAGCTAGTGCTGAGGGCAAAGCTATTCCTGCTAATCCTGAATGCGATCTCCAATCCACTCAGAAAGGTTGCTACACAAAGTCACTGAACTTTGGCACCTTTGTGCTGTCACCGATGAATAGCTTCTTTTTTTTGCATGAAAATGCATAATCTAACTATCTCCTATCCCTTCCCCAACCGCTGAAGAATTTATCTTACAAGGAGTTAGCCGTGAGTCACAAAATCCTGGTTATTGATGATAGTAAAGTAATCAGAATGCGGGTCAAAGACATGCTGCCCGCCGGTAATTTTGAGGTTATCGAGGCCAAAGATGGTCTGGAAGGCTATAATTTGATCTGTCAGGAGAATCCCAATCTGATTATGTTGGATTTCCTGCTTCCCAAAATGAGCGGCTGGGAAGTATTTCAAGAGATTCAAAAACAGCAGCGGCTCAAAGCCATTCCCTTGGTCTTGATGTCGGGACGCAAGGAAGAAGTAACCGAAAAAATTTCTGAACCCTTTCAGCATTTTGCCTTTGTAGAAAAGCCCTTTGACCAGAAACAATTGGTTGATGGGATTCGAGAGGCTATGCTCAAAGCCAAACAGTATCAAAAGGAACTAGAAAAAGCCTCCATGCCGGGTGCAACCATCCCGCCCGCTGCCGCTGTTGGCGCAGAAGCCGAAATTGGCCTCCTTAAAGTCAAGGTTGCCAAGCTGGAAACTGAGGTTGCGGGTCTCAAAAAACAGCTTGCTCAGTTGGTTAAGTTCATTCAGCAAAAGCTTAACTAAGCTGTTTTTATCCAGCGGTGGCGATCGCAACCCCGCCGATCGAGTGCAGGGGCTAGCCGTTCCGGGGCTTGCTACAATCGAGCTGAGAGATGCTGTTTGTTGCTATTTAAGGATTGAGAGTGTCATGCGCCGCCGCCGTTCTGTCCCCTGGATTCACCGCTGGTCTCGCCCCCTCATTGGCGCGATCGCCATTATTGGTGCACTTTTAACTGCTTACTTAACCGTAGCTAAATTAACGGGTGGAGAAGCAGCTTGTCTGGCTGAAGCTACCGGCAGTTCGGGCGGCTGTAGTAATGTTCTCAATAGCGAATACGCGACCATATTTGGCTTGCCGCTGTCTCTGTTTGGGTTTTTAGCCTATAGCAGCATGGCAGCCTTTGCGCTGGGGCCGCTGGCGGTTAATCGCGACAAGAACCGCCCATTAAGAACCCAACTGGAAAACTGGACTTGGCTGTTGCTGCTGGCCGGGGCAACGGCGATGGCTGTGTTTAGTGGTTATTTGATGTATGTCCTGGCCACAGATCTGAAAACCCTCTGCCCTTACTGCATTGGTTCGGCGACCTTTGCCCTAGCCTTACTCGTCCTGACTATTATTGGTCGAGAATGGGAGGATATGGGACAAATCGCGTTTACAGGCGTGATTGTAGCCGTGATTACCTTGGTAGGAACCCTGGGAATCTATGCAAGTCAGGATTTCGCTGTTGCTGAGTCTGGCGATCGCGTTGAAATCCCCGAACCGACCACCGATCCCCAAGCCCCTGACGGCTGGGAAATTACGACCACTTCCGGCGCAGCAGAAATTGCCCTGGCGCAACACTTAAGGGCGATCGGCGCGAAAGAATATGGTGCTTTCTGGTGTCCCCACTGTTTTGAACAGAAGCAGCTATTTGGCAAAGAAGCTTTTGAAATCATTAATTACGTTGAGTGCGATCCAAGAGGCAAAAACCCCCAAGTAGAGGCCTGTCGCGCTGCTAATATTCGCGGATTTCCCACCTGGGAAATTAAGGGTCAAACCTATTCGGGAACCCAGTCTTTGGAACGTTTGGCTCAGCTCTCCGATTATCAGGGGCCAGCAAATTTTAAGTATTTCAAGAAAGGCCTTAACTAAAATTAGGGTCTTGAATTCCTGGCGGGAAGCAAATGTCTCAAATAAGCTTGCTTCCCCAAAATACCTAACTCAATGGCTTTAACGGCGGCTGGCTGGATGGGGTTCTAAATTTAAGGGGATTCGCTCTCCGGGTTTTGGGTCAAGTACCTCTGTGGATAATCCCTTGTCGGCCAGCATTTTCTGAAACGCTGCTGCCTCGCCCTCCGAACTGAGCAGCACCGTCAACAATCCCGAAAATTGAACGTCTCCTCCGGCAGCGGTGGGAACAATGACTTGAGGGTGCAGCCATTCACACAGTTTAAGGGCCTGCTCCTGTCCTCGAATAATCGGGCCGAGTAGCGGTAATTTCAAATCGACGATGGGAACGATCGCCACATCAATGGGGGTTTCTTGCTTGAGGGAAGGCGCGTGGTAGCCGTGGGGTTCGTAGTAGAGTTTGTGTCCGCTGGTTAAGTCTTCGATCAGATAACCATTTTCGACCAGTTGGGGCCCGATCGGAGATCCAGGCAAGGCCTTAATGGTAACGCCTGCAAGCTGAGCATAGGTTTCCCCATGTTCCAAGGCGATCGCCTGCTGGTAGTGGAGAGATTGGGCGACTTTGATGGCTCCCGGCGAGCCGACCACAGGAATGGTGCGATCCAAGGCTTGCAGGG
>JAAUTE010000062.1 GCA_012031815.1 Chloroflexaceae bacterium | reverse complement strand
GGGGACTGTGGCGCATTTTTCCCGCAGTTTCATTGGTTGGTTTGCGGGGCTGCTGTTTTATGCGGTGTTGATTTTTTTGGGGTGGTTGAGCTGGAATGGAGTAAAACACTGGCGTCAACGGCAGCGTTTAGCCAAATTGCCGCCAATGCAGCGTATTTATCAGCAAATGTTGCTCATTTTATCCGTCCAGGGCTATCCCAAACATCCCGCCCAAACCCCAGGGGAATATGCCCAGACGGCTCGCCAACACCATCCCGAACCCATTGCCCAGGGCATTGAACAGATTTCCCTGGCCTACGCGGGCTGGCGCTATGGAGAGAAATCGGCAGAACTAAATCAGTTGCAGCAACAGTTGCGATCGCTCCGGCAAGCCTTTTCCTCCCAAGGGGTTGCTCGCAGCACGAGAGGGGGTTAAAAGCCCGTAGATAAGCAAGCTACAATTGCCAGGGGATATCATAGCTCTGCCGTTACTCCGATAGCCAACTGCGACAATCCCAGCCGAGAACTTGCTCTAGACCTCTAATTTCAAGCTCAAACAGATTCCGCAGATAGTCCCGTTCGCGATCGCTCATTTCCAAGGCATAGGAACGGGAATGTACTTCTTTAGGCACAATACTTGCAAAATGATTCACGCCCAGAAAATCGCATACTGCGTTCAGCGTTGCCAGGGGTTGCTCTCTTAGCGATTCATTTTTTAAGACCAAGACATTGTCCTTAGAGAAATAGAACCAGAGCCGTTTTAATTGTTCTAGATAAAATCCGCGATCTACATAGGAATAAATATGGTGTTGGTAGGGCAGTGCTTCTCGGCACCGCTGCTGCTCATTTTGTATTGCCTCCCAGAAAGACAAATTTTCCACTTTCTTAGAGCGCATGTGATTCCAATGGGAATAGGCTCGATCAATAGGATTGCGCAAAACAACAATTAACTTTAGATTCGGATTGTATTCCCACATGCGCCTGGGGACATCATGCAAATACATATAGATGGGCGTAGCTTCTCCAATCACTTTATGTGATGAAAGTGGGCTGAACGAGGCATGATATCTAAAGTAATTTGGCTTCTGGTCGCTGCGGAAAAGAGCGTTGTCATCAAAAAAAATGGACTTCTTTCGTGTCCGCCATACAAATTTGAGAATGTTCTCTTAGATAGAGATTCAGTGCTGAAGTACCTCCCTTCTGGGTTCCGCAAATTATAAAATCGATGGTTTTATTGTTACGAAAAGCGAAGATTTTGTTGATTTTTCGTCCCGCTCGCTGCATTAAGCTTTCCATAAGCCAGTACGTTTTTGTAAAACTGTCTAAATAATAATCGATTTTTTTAGACATCACTCCTAGGAAGGATGTTATTTCCACGCGCTCTGATTGCGGCAGCGGGTCTTTTAGATAAGTTATTGTCGTTGTAGTAAGGCTTGCTATTGTGTTGCGGTGGCGGCAGTCTGGATGACAGGTTTCTACAAATACACTCCAGTTCCGCTATCAGTTACTATGGTGGCTCAATTCCTTGTCATCGGTTTGATGCTCAAGTTGCTATTTACAATAGTAAGTGAGACCAAAAAGAAGTTTAAAGAGTTTTATTCGCATTTTTACAATTTAAATTGAGGATAAGCCTCGATCGCCTCAATTAATCACTCTCTGCATGTATTTTTTCCAGAGGGTGGCGGCTTGAGCGCTGCTGCCTTGCGTTGGTGAATTGTCGTCGTTGCCCAGCCAAATTCCGGTCACCATTTCCTGTTTGGGCAGGTAACCCACAAACCACAAATCCACCCCGCGATCCGTCGTCCCGGTTTTACCGCCTTCTCCCAGTCCCAAGGCCGCTCCCCTTCCCGTCCCCGAACTGACCGCCCCCTGCAACAGGCGATTCATGGTTTTGGCCACCTCCGGGGCGATCGCCTGGTGACCAGCGGGATTTTCCTGACGGTAATCGTAGATCACCCGGCAAGTTTGCAAATTTTCGGGGTCTGAGCAGTCACTACTGTCGAGAATGCGAGTAATCCCGTGGGGTTGCTGCCAAATACCCTGGTTGGCAAAAGTAGTGTAAGCCCCGGTCATTTCTAGAACCGTTACTTCACTCTGACCAATGGCCAGCCCCGGAACCGCCTGTAACTGGGAACGAATCCCCAGGTTCCGAGCCATCTCCACCACCTCTCCTAGTCCTACCCGCCGCGCAATCCGCAGGGCGATCGCATTTTCCGATTGGGCCAGGCCCCGAAACATATCCGCAGCCCCACTGGTTCGCTCGCAGGCCCGGTAGGTCTTGCCCCCCCAGCTCAACGGGGCACAGGAAAAGGCGTCGTAGGGCGAGATGCCCTGGGCGAGGGCCGCCGCATAAACTATCGCTTTAAACGTCGAACCCGGCTGCCGCTTCGCTTGGGTTGCCCGGTTAAACTGGCTGGTTTGGAAATCTACGCCGCCCACCAGCGCTAGGATTGCCCCCGTTTTGCTGTTGAGGGTCACCACCGCCCCTTGGGAAAACCCATAGCTGGTTCCAGCGGTTTCTACCCACTCCCCCAGGGAATCCTCCAACTGAGCCTGCAACTTCAAATCCAGCGCCGTCTCCACAATAAAATTGCCCTCAGCGGCAAAATCATCCCCCTAGCAGCTCCCGCAACTCAGTAAAAACATGGCTAAAAAAATAGGGCGCTTTGGCATCGGCAAAGGTGCGCCGGGCCTTGGGACTGACCTCAATACGCGATCGCCTGGCCCGATTGGCCTCTTCCTCGGAAATCGTGCCCAACTGTAACATGCGACTAATGACTCGATTGCGCAGTTGGAGAGCCGTATCGTAATCCTGTACCGGGTTAAAGCTATTGGGTGCGGGCAGGATCGCCACCAGGGTTGCCGCTTCCGACAAATCTAAATCCGCCGCCGATTTATCAAAGTAAAACTGGGCCGCATCCTCAAACCCATAATTATTGACCCCCAGAAAAATGCGGTTGAGATACGCTTGCAGCAGTTCGTCTTTGCTATAAACGGCCTCCAATTTCAAGGCCACTAGAATTTCCCGCAATTTTCGCCCGATGGTGTTCTCTCGACCCACTTCAGGAAATAAACTGCGGGCCACCTGCTGGGTTAGGGTACTGGCCCCCTGACGAATGCCCCCGCCCTGGAGGTTAATCAAAACTGCTCGCCCAATCCCAATGGGATCGACCCCAAAATGCCAGTAAAATCGGCTGTCTTCCGAGGCGATCGCAGCCTGGGGCAGATAGGGAGAAAAGGCGTCCAGGCTTGGTAATTCCCGGTGGGGCGTCTGCCGTTGGGGATTAAGCGGAGTGCGATCGCCGCCATATACCACTACCGGCCCCGTACTGCCCAAGGGTAAGGGACGCACCGCCACCTTCGACCACTCAAAGGCGATCCACAGGGCTAGCAACCCCACAATCCCCCCCATGCCATACAACCCCAGCCGTACCACCAGCACCCCCAGGGGCGGCGGATTGTAATAGCGTAGCTGCACGGCTGCGGCCAACTCCGGCGGCCCCAGGGTTAGGCGATCGCCGTGGCGCAAGGGCAAGGACTGCTGGCGGCGCTGCTGAAAATAAATGCCGTTGGTCGAATTCTCGTCGCGCACAACAAAAGAGCGCCGATTGTGTTTGTCCCGTTCGAAGGTACAGTGAACCTGACTGATTAGGGGATTGCGTACTACGATGTCACAAGAGCGGGAACTGCGACCGAGGGCATAGCGATCGCCCAGCAGGGGGTAGCGCTTGGTGCTGCCAGCTTCCTCAACCCAAACTTCCGGAACTTTAGCCCCTTTTTTGAGGGTAGATTTGAAATCGAGCTGTGCCTGAAAATTCTGTACCGCCTGGGTGACAATCTGGCTTAATTGGGTGTGCGGCTGTTGGGGAGGCTGTTGAGTCATAGGACAGCTAGCAGAGGAGGCTGGATTTCAATACTAGACTAACTCGTCTCCAGATTCAGGCTAGCGGGTGCGGCCCGCCCAACCGCTCTCCCTATGTCCAGTCCTTTGGCGATCGCAACCGCAACCCCATACCCACTAGTCGGACAATCGAGATAGTACCAAGGTGATCTGATCCACCTCCAAGGGGCGAAACAGTTGGTAACCCTGCATTTCCAGACAATTCAATTTCTGTAGCGCAGCTAGTTGCTGCCTCGTTTCCACCCCTTCAGCAACGACCCGCAAGTTAAAGGAGCGTGCCAGGGAAATGATCGCCGCTACCATCGTCGTTTCCGAGCGCTGGGTTAAATTCTGCACGTAGGAACGGTCAATTTTTATCGTTTGCAGGGGTAACTGTTGCAGCGTGCTTAAACAGGAATAACCCGTACCAAAATCATCAATAGCAATAGTTACCCCCAAAAACCGCAACTGCCGGAGGATGTGGCAGGCTCCAGCGACATCCTCCATGATGGCTTCCTCGGTAATTTCGAGATCGAGCCACTGAGGCTCTAGTCCAGTGACGTCCAAAACATGCTGGACGAGGCGGACTAATTCAGGATGGAAAAATTGTTGGGGGGAGAGATTAACCGCAACCCGTAGAGGGGGAAAGCCCATTTCCTGCCAAATTTTATTCTGCCGACAGGCTGTGAGTAAAATCCACTGGTTCAGGGCGCGGCAACATGGGTTTTTTCAATGAGGGGAATAAAGGTTGCAGGAGACACCAGGCCCAGTTCGGGATGTTTCCAGCGCAGCAGGGCTTCTAACCCCACAATTTTCCCGGTTTCCACGTTGACCTGGGGTTGGTAGACCAGAAACAGTTCCTCCTGCTCCAAGGCTTGCTGGAGTTGTTTTTCCAGTTTGAGCTGCGAGGTCGCTTTAGCCGTTACTTTCGGACTGTAGAACCAGTAAGGCTGCTGTTGTTGGCGGGCGCGATGGAGGGCAATATCCGCGTGGCGCAGTAAAACCGCTGCTTCGCGACCATCGTGGGGAGCCAAGGCAATGCCAATGGAGCAATTAATCTTGAGCAACTTTTCCTCGACTAACACCGGAGTTGCAAAGGCCTGGCAGATGGCTTCACTGTAGGCGATCGCCTCCTCGGCACTGTCAAGCAAGGATAGAATCAGGGCAAACTTCTCGCCGCTTAGATGGGTCGCGATGTCACCAATGCGCAGGCAAGATTTAAGATAGGACACTAGGCTGGGCCAGGATTGCTGTAGCGCCGACCGGGACAGCTCAAAACTATCCTCACCGTCCGCCCTCAGATCGCAACGCAGAACGGCAATCAGTTTTTGTTGGCGGCGAGACTGGGTAAGAACAGTGGCAAGCTGGTCTTTGAAGCGGTTGGCATTGGTTAAAGAATCGACAGGACTAACAAGGGCGGGGGCTTTGAGCGCTTCAGTTTGGCAGGCTGTACCGCGCAAGGTTAAGCCATACATCGGCTGTTGGGGGTCGGGAATATAGCCCGCTTTGACCTCCATGTCGATGATTGTGCCATCTTTGCAGCGATATTGTGCCGTTCCCAGTAAATTGTCTTCCGGCCCGAGAATGCACAGCGAACGATCATTAAGTTTTCTGGGGTCGCCTACCGTTAAATGGTGCAGGGTTAATCCCACAAATTCTTCCAGGGCATAGCCGAGCAAGCGACCGAGAGCTTCATTGGCTTCCAGGATGCGTAGGGTTTTCGCCTCGACAAACAGGACACCCGCGACGGTTTCGCCAATGAAGGTAGCCGCTTCTTCCTGGGAACTCTCCAGACGAGAGGGACTGCTCAGTTCCCCCAGCCAGGGGTCAGCGCTATGGGCAGCAGCGGATAGCTCTAGCTGCAATTCTGGCTGTAAGCTTAAGTCCCGCTCTTCAAGACAATAGTACTTAAGGGTTGATTCTGTACCAAAACGAATAATATCACCGTTTTTTAACTCGTGAATCAGGGTGCGTTTCTGGTTGACAAACGTACCGTTGCGGCTGCGGTGTCCCTGCATGGTTCCGTCAATAATCCAATAGGACAGTGAGCCAGTATCGGGGTTCATCCGGGGAATCAGGGTCGCTTGAAAGCGCGACACACAGGTGTCGTTTATAATAATTGAGTTACTGGAGTGCCGACCAATGGTGGAAACTCCTGCGGCTAACGTAATAATTTTGCGGGCGTCTTCCCGCTCAAGCAGCAGGAGATGATGCAGGTCTGACATTGCTGTGTTTTTTTTCGGTGTAACAAGCATACTTGTGTGCGTTTTTCAGTCCCTCATGCAACTGCAGCGAGAATTCGTGGCGCCCTTTAATAAAATGGCGGATGAGGGCGGGCGTCTCTGATGAACTCCTACGACCCACCCTGCAAAAGCTCCTCCATGATTGAGAGGAGGTAGGCACCCAGCTGAACTGGTGCAGCAGTTAATTTAAAGTAAATCGATAATATATGTCTATAGTTGCGTGCTTTTACGGGTTTGTCAAGCAAGTTCTTAAGTGTTTTTACCTCGGCAGAGAAGCGGGGCTCAGTAGCGAACGCGGGGGTCGAGCCAGCCGTAGGTCAGGTCGGCCATCAGGTTAAAGAAGACGATCAGAACGGCATAGATCGTGGCGATCGCCATCACGACGGGGGTATCGTTGCGATAGATAGATTCCACGAGTAGCGCACCGATGCCGGGGACGCGAAAGACCTGTTCGGTGACCAATGCGCCAGTGAAAATAGCGGGAATATCGAGGGCAATTAGGGTAACCACGGGAATGAGGGCATTACGCAGGACGTGGCGCTGGATAATCGCCCATTGACTGAGACCTTTGGCGTAGGCAGTACGGACATAATCCTGGTTGAGTTCTTCGAGTACAGCCGTCCGAATAAAGCGCATCAAGGTGGCTGACTGATACAGTGCCAGGACGGCGATGGGCATGATCGATTGGGCCAATTGGGCTTGGAGGCTGGCCCAATCTGTTACTCGCAGAGTGCTGTTGTAGATGAAGGGCAACCAGTCAAGCTGAACGCTAAAAATAATGATGAATAGAATCCCCGTAAAAAAGGTGGGCAGGGAAAATCCTAAAAAAGGCGAAGGTGGTCGCTGCCTGGTCAATCCAGGAGTAGCGCCGCAGGGCGGAGACAATTCCCAAGGGAGCGGCGATCGCCGCTCCCGCTAGGTAGGCAGACCCTACGATCCAGAGGGTGGTGGGCAGGCGCTGGAGGATCAGGCCGAGAACGGGAGAGCGGCTGGTGAAGGAGTAGCCCATGTCGCCGTGGAGGAAGGCCCAGGCCCACTTGAGGTAGCGGATGGGCAGGGGCCGATCGAGACCGAGGGAGCGGCGGATATTTTCGCGGACTTCGGGGGTAATGTAGGGATTGGCGGCAAATTCTCCGAGGGGGTCGCCGGGGGCCAGGGCAAGGATGGCAAAATAACGATGCTAATGGCAATGAGGGTGGGAATTGAGAGCAAAACGCGCTTGAGTAGATACTTATCCATTGAACTGCTGCGCTGGGGGGTCACAAAATCGCCTTGCCTTGACGGGGCCGCCACAAGCTTGAGGATTAGCCTCAATTTTAGCCGCCGGTTGGGGAAATGATGCGAGCAGGAGGGTTCACAGGGGCAATAATCGGTGGGCATCTTGGGAGCGATCGCTCAAAGTTGTGGGCAATTCCTGGTGATAGGCCCCGGAAGGCAGGAGTCCGCAACCGCCATAACGGGCCATGACGCGTAATTGAGCCAGTACATCTTCGCCGCTCGCTGCCGCTGGTAAGCGCTGCCAAAAGCTGAATCCACCGCAGTCCAGGAGTTTAGCTCGGTCGTAGAGGACGCAGGCGGAAACCCAGGCGACTTTGTAGGGCCGGGGCCGCTCAGAGCTGATGCCGAGCCGTTGCTGGATATGATACAAATTGGCCGCATTGTGCGATCGCCAGCGCTGCCAGGCCGGAGTTGTTGGAGTGACGGTTTCCGGCTGTACGGGGCCGTCCCAGAATTCTAGGTGCTGTTCGTGGGGGCGCACATCCTGGAGGAAACTCATACCGATAACAGCATTGCCGACAAAGCCGCACTGCTCAGCTTGCAGGGTTTGCAGGAGGTTGCCCAGGACGTAGGGTTCGAGGATGAGGTCGTCGTCGAGAAACAAGACGTAGGGAGCGCTGGCTTGCTCCAGGAGAAATTGACGCTGCTGGGCGATGCCCTGACGGGGCAGGTTTGTCAGGGTGAGGAGGGGACAAAATTGAGCCAGCAATCGCAGGACGGCCTGGACTTCGCCTTGGGTGAAGGGGCTAACATCCTGGCTTTGGTCGGAGATAATAACGCGAAAGTGGCGGTAGGTCTGAAAATATAGGCTGGTCAACAGAACAGCAAGGGCGGCGGGACGATTATAGGTAGGGATGAGAATATCAACGGTTGCCATGGGGAATCGTGCTGAATCGGCGGCTTTTTCTATTGCTACTGCTATAGCTCAGGAGCCACAAGCCTCTCTCGGACTAGGCAAGGATGATGAGGCAACTGGACAGGGGCGCGATCGCCTTCACGGTTTTGGCAGGCAGTGTCAGGGGTTGAGGGGAAGGCGTGGTTTCAGAGGTCGAAGTAGGTTTTGATGCCGCTCAAAACGCTTGCCGTGGCGACGGAGGCCAGAATCATGCCCATCACTCGACTGACGATGCTTGCACCACTGCTGCCGATGAAGCGATAAATCCAGCTTGCGGCTAGCATAAACAGAAATACAATGACCAGCACGCAAAGCATGGTCGCGACAACCAGGGTTTGTTGCCAAAAACTGTAGAGAGTGTTTTCGGTAAGTAGCACAGCGGCAAGCATCGCACCGGGGGAAGCAATGGAAGGGACGGCAAGGGGAAAAATTGCGGTTTCAGTGCTGCTGGTAACCATTTTGATTTCTTGCTCTGGTTTGCTTTCACCGAAAATCATGGAGAGGGCAAACAGAAACAGAATGATGCCTCCGGCAATCTGGAATGCGGAAAGGGGAATGTCCATGCCGTTGAGGATGAGTTCTCCGGCGAGGGCGAAGAAAATTAGGATCGCGGCCGAAGTCAAGGTTGCTGTAACGGCGGTTTTCCGCTTCATGTGTTCTTTTTGTTGGCTAGTAACGGCGATGAACACAGGGATTGTGCCAATGGGATCGATTACCGCAAAAAAAAGATGAATACTGCAACAAAGTCGATCATGAAGCCTTCCCTCCAGCGACCAGTCGATGTGTTAGGCAATTTGTTCCACAATAATAGCCTGCACTAGGTCTGACAATATTTGCAGTTGAGCTGGGAGGCGATTCATCAATGACGTTCCCAACCTCAACTAATGACCGTTGCCCTGCAAGCTAAACCCCTCTCCCAGAATCGGAAAGGGGCTGGAGGGGTCTTTTGCGATCGCGGTTCTTGGGGGGACTTGACTGCGGTTGTGTTTAAGGGCGATCGATCTCAGCTAAAAGATCGGTAGCCAGTTGGCATAACTGCTCGTGGCAGTGACCGTTGGTGGCCATGATGCCGCCCCATTTTTTTTACGTCGCCCTGGTTGTAGGGAACCGGTTGGCCGTCAAAGTAAGAAAACTTGCCACCCGCTTCCGTCAAGATTAGTTCCGGGGCCGCAAAGTCCCAATCCTTCGGCGCAGATTTCCCGGACAGCGAAATGTATACATCGGAGTGCTGCTCCAGGATAGTTGCAATCTTACAGCCGACGCTGCCGACATAGTTGCGATCCTTGAAGGGCATCTCCTCTAATAGCTTCTGAAACCTTTCATCCCGGTGCGTCCGACTGGCCACTAAATACAGCTGATCGATTTGGTTGCGATCGCTTACTTGCAATGGCCGGGTTTGACCATCGCGGGTAGACACCAAGGTTCCGCCTCCCTTGGTTGCAGTGTAAACCTTTTCGTTTTCAGGAACGGCGACGGCAGCGAGAACCGGACGCCCCTGGTAAGCCAGCGCTATGTGAACGGCATATTCTCCGGTTTTATCAATAAAATCGCGGGTTCCATCCAGGGGGTCAATGATCCACACCCAAGATTGCCGCAGAGGAGTCGTTCCTTCGTAGGTTTCCTCGCTGAGATAGCCAAACTTGTCGCCCAGGGCGCTTTGGAGTTTTTCCAGGATGTAGTGATTGGCAGCAATGTCAGCAGCAGTTACCGGGCCGTCGGCTTTATCCTCCACCGCATTCTCGCCCCGGTAGTAAGCACGGAGGATATCCGCTGCTCCCCAGGCAATCTCAGCGGGCGATCGCCACGAGTTCTGGCAACTGTTCTGTTGGATTTGTTCCTAAGGCTGTCATAGAATTCTCCCAACTAGCAAACCTGAACCTGGTTATTATCCCACTCTTTTACCGCGGAAGGCGTCAACCGCAAGCTCCGCCGTTCAACGGCGGAGAACGGTTGACAAAATGTTGCAGCCACTGGCGCGACCCGAAAAAGCCACAGGCATAGGAGGCGATCGCTGCGGCTTGGGCTAAAGCAGCGGGAAAATCTTGCTGCAAAATATAGTGAGAGAAGGCTCCGTGAAAAATATCACCAGCGGCCAGGGTATCGACGGCTTGAATCTGGGGTACGGGGATTTCGCCGGCGCGGTCGGGACTGCGGTAGAGAATAGGACGCTCACCCTGGGTAATGGCCATGTGGGTAATGCCTTGATCGCCAAGGTAAGCTAAGACTTCTTCCTGCGTCTGACAACCCGGCGGCCAGAAATTAGCGGAACAGATCGCGTAATCCACGTAGGGCAGCACAGTTTCAAACCCCGGTTTCCAACTGCCGCCATCGATGACCACCGGAATCCCCGCCGCTCTCGCCTCACGGGCCAGGGCCGCACCCACAACCATCTGATGGCCATCAATTAAGACAATATCTACTCCCGCCAGGCTATCTTCCGGTAATTGTTCCAGGGTGGCTTGGGCTTTAACGGCATTGAGGGAAATCACGGCCCGTTCTCCCGTGCTTTCCTTCACCAGGATCGACGATAGCGGGGGTGAATCCTGGCGATCGCGCTCTAGATCGACGACTTCCACAGCCAGGGTTTCGAGATCGCTGCGAATGACCTGGCTCAGAGAATGCTGCCCAATGATGGTGAGTAGTCGCGCCTGATTGCCTAAATGCCGGAAGGTTACAGCCGCATTGGCGGCCGGGCCGCCTGCCGCGATGGTTTGGTCAAGAGCGACAATTTTCTGGTTGCGATCGGGCAGGGCTTTCACCAAATAGATCGAGTCCAGGGTCGCTAATCCCACAAACAGTCCTTGAGCATTGATATCTAACATTTTTAATTGAATCGCTCTGGCTGGAGTTAGCAGGCTTTCTGGCAGCGATCGCCTAAAATTAAGTGTTACTGAATTTAAGGATAAAACAGTTGTCGCGAGGAACGCTCTATCTGGTTGGAACGCCCATCGGTAATTTAGAAGACATGACCTTTCGAGCCGTTCGGATTCTGCAAACCGTGGATGCGATCGCCGCTGAAGACACGCGCCATACGGGCAAATTATTGCAGCATTTTCAGATTAATGTTCCCCAAATTAGCTATTACGAACATAACGAAGCGATGCGGGTAAGGGAATTATTGCAGCGCTTGCAGCAGGGGGAGAAGATCGCGCTAGTTACTGACGCGGGAATGCCGGGAATTTCTGACCCTGGCTATGAATTAGTTAAGGCTTGTGTTGAGGCAGAGATTGACGTTATTCCCATTCCCGGAGTGACAGCGGGAATTACAGCCTTGGTTGCATCAGGATTGCCCACAGAAAGATTCGTTTTTGAGGGATTTTTTACCCACCAAAAACTAAAGATAGACTCGCTCGCCTGCAAGCCTTAGCCAACGAAACCCGCACCACCATTCTCTACGAAGCGCCCCATCGATTGCTCCAAACCCTGACAGATTTAGGGTCAGTTATAGACCCAGGGCGTAAACTTGTATTGGCACGGGAATTGACGAAACTCTACGAAGAGTTCTGGCGGGGAACCCTCGCGGACGCCAGCCAACACTTCCAAACCCATGCGCCCAAAGGAGAATTTACCCTGGTCATTGCTGGTATGTCTGCCGCCACTACCTTCACTCTATCTGCCTCTGAATTAAAAGCGGAATTACAGCTCTTACTCGCCCAGGGTATGACGCGATCGCAAGCTAGCCGAGAGTTGGCTCAATTGACCGCGCTACCCCGACGTGAAATTTATCAACTAGCCATAGAAATCACCGACCAAGGGGGCTAAGTTAAACTCAAATTACCTGCCTGGCTAATTAATCCAGCGCTGTGAGCAAAGACAATCTTCTGCGGCAGCCCCCAGTCCCAAACAACAGACATTAACTAGATTTTTTTACAGGGAACGAGCGTCATCATCAAGCTTGAGACGGGTAAGACTGCTGGGTTTGACGATGGCTTCAAGACCTTCCTCACCTGCTCTGAAGGGTTCAGCATTCAGTCTCCCCAGTTCCTCAAGCAAGGGTTGAGGGCACTGGGAAGCAGCGCGAAAGCACCTGGCTCGGATGCAAGAAAAGCTCGCCAATCGTCGGCGTGATTGGTTTTAGGTGCGGTAGTTAATGATGCGAGCGAATCCCTGGGGATCGAGGCTAGCGCCGCCAACTAGGGCGCCGTCAATTTCTGGCTGGGCCATTAACTCATCAATGTTTTGCGGCTTCACCGAACCGCCGTACAGAATCGAAATCTCTGGGCGATCCAACACCGAGCGGATGACACCGATGACGCGATTGGCTTCGTGGGCTTCGCAGGTATAGCCCGTGCCGATCGCCCAGATTGGCTCGTAGGCAATGACCAAATCGGCCAGATCGACGCCTTTGAGTCCTTTGCGAAGTTGACTGATAATGAGCGTTTCCGTTTCGCCTTCATCCCGTTGGGCCTTGCTTTCGCCGACGCAGAGAATCGGGGTAAAACCGTAGCGCTGGGCGGCACGCAGGCGGAAATTCACCGTTTGATCCGTTTCGCCAAAAAACTGGCGGCGCTCGCTGTGACCGACAATGACATAGCTAATGCCGTATTCCACGAGCATGGGCCCTGAGATCTCTCCCGTGTAGGCTCCTGATTCTTCCCAGTGCAGATTTTGCGCCCCTAGCTTGACCGCAGACCCGTGCAGGTTCTTCGACATCACCCCCAAACTCGTGCAGGGGACGCACAGCACCACTTCTCTCGATTCCGCTGTTTCCGCGATCGCCGATTTAAAGTCTTGCCAAAACTCGCTAGCCTCAGCCTGAGTCTTGTGCATTTTCCAGTTACCCGCAATGATAGTTCGTCGCACAGTTTCCCTTGGTTTTGTGAATCTATATTGCAAGATCAGTTTAAACCGTTGTGCTCCTGAAAGCGCACTCGTGAGTCCCCAATTTGCCCACTCAGACCAGTTGGCTCCGTTCGTCAGAGGCGATCGCGATTTTTGCGGTTTGGAGTTTGCTAGGATGCAAAGAAGGGCTTGAAGTCCCAATTTCGCTGCCGATTGCCGTAGATGGAAGACCGCCGTCGCTATTACCAAATTCTGGGGCTGGAGCTAGGCGCTTCCGCCGCCGAAGTTCGCCAAGCTTATCGTAGCCTCGCCAAACGCTGGCATCCCGATCTGTTTGTGGGCGAGCCAAAACGCCAGGAAGTGGCCGCTGCCGAATTTAGGAAGATTGTTGAGGCTTATAGCATTCTGCGCTCCGAGGAAAGCCTGGCCGTGGCCAGTTCGGACGCTGCTCCCAAGCAAACCACCGTGAGAACCCAGCGAACGGAAATCGAAGATTACTTCACTCAAGGGGTGGAAGCGACGGAAAAAGAGGACTATCCCGCAGCTCTAGAAGCCTTTTCCATTGTTATTCGCCTTCAGCCCCATCACCGGGAAGCTTACCGGTACCGTAGTTTTGTCTGCGCCAAGCTGGGCTACGAAAATCGGGCGAACTCCGATCGGCGTCGGGCCGCGGAATTAGAACTGGCGGCCCAGGTAAGGGAGCCTTCTGCCTCAAAGTCGGCGTCTAATTCCCCCTGGCAGTGCCAGCAGACGATTTTGAGCCATCGGGGGCCGATCTCGGCGATCGCCATTAATCAGGCGGGCTGGTGTGCTGCCGCTGCGGGCGATCGCATTCAGCTTTGGGAGTTGGGGACGGGGGCAAAACTGGGGGAGCTAAGTGAGCCGAAGCAACAGGTAAGCTGTCTGGCCTTTCGGGCTGATGGGCGCTTGCTGGTGAGTGCGGGGGAGGATTGCCGGATTCGTCTGTGGAATGTCCCCAAACGTAGCTTACTCAAGTCTTTTTTGACGCCCCACGAGGAGAAAATCGCCCAGGTTGCCCTTACCCCTGACAGCCAAACCCTAATCAGCGGCAGCTTGGACAAGACCATTCACCTCTGGCAACTGGCAGTCGGGAAGCTCCGGCGAACCATTAAAAACCCGGCCGCGGTGGAGGCGATCGCCGTTGCGCCCAATGGTCAGGTGTTTGCCTGCGGCGGTTTGGAGAAGTACGTGCGGCTGTGGGAGGTGGGGACGGCGAAAATGGTGCGCTCTTTCCGGGGCAATGGGGCGGTAACCAGTCTGGCCTTTAGTCCCGATGGCAAACGCTTGGCGGCGGGCTGTCTGGATCGCACGGTGCGGCTGTGGGATGTAGCCACCGGGGAAGCTCAAACCTTGGGCGGACATCTAGAAGGCATCAGCTCGGTGCAGTTCAGTCCCGATGGCCGCTATCTGGCCAGTGGTAGTTGGGATCAAACCATTAAACTTTGGCGACTGGATGGGGAGGAAGTCACAACCCTAACTGGCCATGAAGCGCGGGTGTTGGCGATCGCCTTTGGGCCGGGGAGTAAAACCTTAGCCAGCGGCAGCGCCGACGGCATTCTCAAATTTTGGCGCTATATTGGCTCCTAAAAATGAATTCTGGGTTTTAATGGGGGCAACTTAGACGATCGCACTTGCCGAAGGTCACTAGACTGGAAGAGAAACCAATCCGACTAGACTGTGGAAACTGTTACTGATATTGGCGCATTCATTATTCGTAGCCCTGGAATTCTTGGCGATCGCCCACGCCTCGCTGGAACCAGAGTATCTGTTCAACGAGTGGTTGGTTGGTACAAGCTGGGATTAACCGCCGAAGAAATTGCGGAACAGATGGGCAACGTAACTCTCGCTCAAGTTTATGCTGCTTTAACTTATTACCATGCCAATCGAGAAGAAATTGAAGCTTATCTTGCCGTAGAAAAAGCGGACTTTGAACGGCTCGTCGCTGAAGCAGGATAACTTCTATGAATATTATCCAACTTTTAATCGATGAAGATGCAATGAATCGTCGCTTTATTCAATCGTTAATGGCACGAGGAGTCGAAGCAACAACCGTTCAAGCACTAGGCAGAACCGGCTTCGCAGACGAAGAGCAGCTAATTTTCCCACTCAACACCAGAGAGTGTTTTATACTTTCAATGCAGGCGACTTCTACCAACTTCATAGTCTTTACCTTGCTCAAGACAAAAAACATGCAGGAATTATTATCTCATCCCAAAGTTATTCCATTGGAGAGCAACTGCGCCGTGTCCTCAAATTAGTCGCCACAAAATCTCCGGAAGACATGATTAATCAGTGTATTTTCCTCGGCACTTATTCTGGGAAATAAAAATGTATTGGTGGGCTAATTTTCCTGTCTCTTTCCCAAGGTTTACCGCAATTTTTCTTGATTTTTAGATTCCGACCCAGTTAATAATATATGGCAAAGCAGATTAATCCCTGGATTTTTTGTGCGCGGCCTAATTCCCAGGCAAAACTGCGATTATTCTGTTTTCCCTGCGCGGGAGGATTGCCGGGGATCTACGGGCCTTGGGTAAAACAGTTGCCTGCTACGGTGGAATTGTGCGCCCTTCAGTTACCAGGACGGGGCCGGCGCACTCAGGAAGCTTCCATAACCCAATTGCCCGAATTGTTGGCCCAATTAGTGCCTGCGATCGCCGATTATGCACCACTGCCCTTTGCCTTTCTAGGTCATAGTTTCGGGGGAATTTTAGGGTTTGAAGTGGCCCATGAGCTGAGGCGGCAATTCTCTCTCAGCCCCGAACACTTATGCGTCTGTGCTTGTGCGGCTCCCCAGGTTCATTAGGCGATCGCCCATTCACGCCCTGGCGGATGGGGAGTTTATTCAAGCCCTTTCCCAACGCTATCAGGCAATCCCCGCAGAATTAAGCGAGCCGGAGATTTTAGCCTTGTTTTTGCCAAGTTTGCGAGCGGATTATACAATTTTTGAGACCTATGAGTTTACTGCCAGAGAGCCTTTAACCTGTCCAATCACTGCTTTTGGCGGGCGAGAAGATCGGGCGATTTCAGAGGAAGAACTAAGGGCATGGGGGGAGCAAACTAGCGGCAAGTTCAGGTGTGAGTTGGTTGCCGGGGGTCATTTTTTCCTCCACCAAAATCGAGATGAGTTTTTGCCCCGATTGACAGAAAAGTTACAAACTATTGTCGAGACACTTTGATGGGAAATCTGATTGAAGTTGTGGGCATTGGTCTGGATGGAGCGGCGGGACTAGCTCCAGCAGTGTTGCAATTGCTTGAACAAGCAACCTTACTGGTCGGCAGCGATCGCATTTAGGTTATTTTCTGGAGCATCCGGCCCGAAAATTGTGTCTGAGCAGGGAGTCAGGGTGGATCGCATCCTTGCAAGCTATAGATGAGAACGAGCGGATGGTGATTTTAGCCAGTGGCGATCCCTTATTTTTTGGATTAGGTCGCTTATTACTGGAGAATTTTCCCAAAGAAC
>JAAUTE010000333.1 GCA_012031815.1 Chloroflexaceae bacterium | reverse complement strand
TAACTCACGGATAAAGTTAAAATACAAACTCAACCAACAAATTGAAGTCATCTAACGGTCGAATTCACCTGCTGTCAGCTAGCTTTAATCTACCACCGATCGCTCCCGCCAGTCAGGTGCAACGACTTATTAGGTTGCGATCGGCTTTGCCAGTACGCGGAGCGCGATCGCTTTTCCCAAGTGAACAACAAAGACGAGGTTTTTGATTGTCAAACCTTGACTCAAAGGCAGCAGATGAACGGGATTTTCGCTCTTGGATAACGGCGGCCGGTGACCGTTGAATTATCACTAAGATTCTGTACCGTCTGTTGCAGAGGCGCATAGCCTGCTGGCAACTGCAACTATTTACGGCTTTTCCAGTAGCCAGGTTCTCGACTGCAATGCATCACCGCTAGGACAAGAATATAGTCTGCCTCGATTGTGTAAAGAATTCCATACGGAAACTGCCGCGTCATACATCGCCGAACGTCTTCATCAACAACAATGTAGCGAGTCGGAGATTTCCTGATACGATAAACTGCATCCTCAACGATATCAATAAAGGACTGTGCCACCTCAACCCATTGTTCTGCATAATATTGAACAGCTTCGGCATATTCTAGGAGGGCTTCAGGATGAAAAACGTATCTCATTATCCCAGTAACTGTCTCACTTGAGCTAAAGCTTCTTCTCCTGGGATAGGTTGTACAGAACCGTCACGAACCCGATCTCGTCGTTCCTTGACTTCAGTAATCCAAGCGGCTTGAATGGTCGGGTCTGTATCAAATTCAAGGCTTTCAATCAGCTTTTCTGCTAAAAGCGCCCTAGATGCACTAGGGAGAGCTAGAAGTTCTTCCGTTAGCTGCTTAATTGACCTCATAAATCTCCGCAAAATAGTAAATTGCGCCTACAATTCTAGCAAGATCCAACCCACCTAAATTGCGGCGACTCATTCGACTCAGAGGCTATGTTAGACAGCGAGCGCCTTTCCCCATAGCTTTCCTTAACGATCGCCCAGTTCCAGAGCAGCGGTGAGTCTCTGCCGCAAAGGAATAAATGAATTATTCGGCTTAATGTTTAAATTATTCCCTGGAATAACTGAGTCCTGCCAAGGAATAACTGAGTCCCGCCAAGGAATACTTCCGCCCTATCACGCTTTACTAGCAACGCTTTGAGCCTTTTTAAGATTTGTGGGCTGCAATTGTTATGGCAACAACGGCAGTTGCCTCCCCTGTCCCAGGAATCAATTACCGCTGGGACTTGACCCAACTTTACTCTCCTGAATCAAGGTGAGGCTGAGCCATTCGCCCTTAGCACTGTAGCGACGCAGCAATCGCTGGCGTTCTGTGGGAGAGAGCAACCAGCCCACCTCCAGCACAAAACTACAGTTGGATTTAATGACCAGCGGGCAGTTACAAGACGCCCCATCGGGCAGCAGCAGCACCTGCACGGGCAACTCCCCCCCCTCAAACAGCAGGCGCGACCCAGAAATCCTCGCCGTTGAGGCAAGCTGAAACTCCCCAAACCTCAGATCCTGATGCAGGCAGTCTCCCTGGCGATCGAGGCGCAAGCGCGTGGCATAGCTCTCGCTGGGCTGGAGGTCGGGATAAACCGTGATTGCCTCCCCCTGCCAGTCTCCTAACAGTTGCTCGACAGTCAAGGCCGGGCGTTCCGGGGCTTGGGTTTCGGCTCGGCGCTCCCGGATCAGCGTCAGGCGAGTTAACTGACCCTGGTTGTACAATTGCACCAACCGCAAGCGCCGATCCTGGTAAATTAACCCCAGCTCTGCCCCAAACTCCGACGCCACCGGAGAAAATTGCAGCGACCCCTGAGAAAAGGCCCCCGTTTCCGTAAATAACACCCCCCGACCCAGGGAGCTGTACTCAAAAACCCGATCTTCCGTCGGCTGATTCCGGGGAAAGCGGCGCACCAGTTGGTAGATACTTTGATTTTGGTTGCGCCCGGCCAAAGTGACCAGGGTGGGGGTTTCCTCTAAAAACTCACCCTCCGCTGCATAGCGGGCAAACGACCCCTGCCAGTCCCCCAGATTTTTCAGTAAGTAGTCCCACTGTGCAGCCATAGCAACTTCCCAACCATTGCTACCATCGTAGGCGATTCCGCCACTGTCCCCAGCCTTCATGTATTTGCAGCGCTTGTCTCTTCGAGCCTTTCGTAACTATGTCGAGCAAAGCGTCAACTTCGAGGCGCAGAAGACAATTTTGGTCGGCAATAACGCTCAGGGTAAGTCCAACCTCCTGGAAGCCGTGGAACTGCTGGCTACCTTAAAAAGCCACCGCGCCCTTAAAGACCGGGAATTAGTCAAAGAAGGGGCAGAAGCCGGGCAAATTCTGGCGACCGTCGATCGCGCCTATGGCAGTGCGGAATTAGCCATGACCCTGCGAACTTCGGGCCGGCGGACGATCGCCCTCAACGGGGAAGGATTGCGTCGCCACATCGATCTCCTGGGAACCGTCAATGCCGTGCAGTTTTCCAGCCTGGATTTGGAGTTGGTGCGGGGCAGTCCCGAAAGCCGCCGCACCTGGATTGACACTCTGCTGTTTCAGCTAGAGCCGATCTATGCCCGTATCCTCCAGGAATATTACCAGGTTCTCAAACAGCGCAATGCCCTGCTCAAATCCCTCTACAAAAGCGAGTCTCAGTCCCCAGACAGCATTGCCGACCAATTAACCCAATTGCGCCTCTGGGACGAACAGCTCGCCACCACTGGCTCCCGCGTTACCCGGCGGCGATCGCGAGTCCTCAAACGCCTTGCCCCCCTGGCCGGTGACATCCACGGCGACATCAGCGGCGGCAGCGAAACCCTTGACATTACCTACCGTCCCAACGTGCCCTGGACGGAGGACGACCCAGAGCAAGTCCAACAAGCTTTTCTGGCTAAACTGGAGCAGCGCCGCTTCGTGGAGCAGCAGCGAGCCACCACCCTCGTCGGCCCCCATCGCGACGAAATTGAATTGGCGATCGACGGCACAACTGCTAAAGCCTACGGTTCTCAGGGACAGCAGCGCACCTTAGTGTTGGCCCTCAAACTGGCAGAACTGAAATTAATCGAAGAAGTGGTTGGCGAACCGCCCTTGCTGCTCCTGGATGACGTGTTAGCCGAACTCGACCCCCAGCGGCAAAATCAATTACTGGAGGCCATTCAAGACCGCTTCCAAACTCTGATTACAACTACCCACATTCATTCCTTCGATGCCCAATGGCTCAAAGCCTCCCAAATTCTGACCGTAGCCGCCGGAACCATCCACACCTATCCCTAGACCTTATTTTTCCCGGTATTTCTGAAAGTCGCACTGGGAAGAGACTTTAGCGCAATGGTGGATGAAGACGGTAAACGCTTTTCTTTTACATGAGTGATTAGGCGCAATAAATTTAAAAATAATCTAACCCCCTAGCCCCCTGCCCTCCTAGGGAAGGGGGAACAATTTTTGAGGTTTCTCCCCTCGCCTTGTAGGAGAGGGGTCGGGGGAGAGGTTTGTGGAATTAATTTTGCCGCCTACTTAAGTGGTTTAGCGAGTTAGC
>JAAUTE010000332.1 GCA_012031815.1 Chloroflexaceae bacterium | reverse complement strand
TTAAACTCCTAAAATCAGGCTTGGAATCGACTAGTTCGCGGCTGGAGGGGGCGATTGCACAGGAACCCGGTTGGGCAATCCAGTTCCACATTGGGGCCGCGATCGAGGATTTCCACGTCCCACTGACCCCGCCGGGAGGTTTCAAAGACAATGTAGCGTCCATCGGGACTCACCGCTGGATGACGCAACCAACTGCGGTAGGGCTGGTTTAACGCTTGCGATCGCCCGGTGAGGCGATCGTAAAAGACAATCTCCGGTCGCCCCGTGCCGTTAGCGAGAAACACCACATACCGGGCCGTCCAACTCAGGCTAGGACTCTCTAAAATTGCCCCCTGGGGATTTAATCCGTTCAAAACGGCAAACCGCTGCTCCTGCAAATCGTAGAGCAGAATTTCACTGCGGCCGTTGCGATTCGTGGTAAACGCTAGCCAACGACCATCGCCACTCAAGGCGGGCTGCTCGTCCTGGTAGCGGCTGTTCAACAAAACTGGGCCTGTGACCTTGGCGGCGCGATCGCAACCACTCAATCCCAGCAGTAGAACGCTGGCTGCCACTAACAGACCGTTTGGCGCAAAAAACCTGCCCCTTAGCCATTCCTGGGCTTAATATTCCGAACCGGACAGTCTTTCTTCATCCTCACCGGCATCCGGGCGATCGCGGGTCGGTTCCTCTGGCGCTCCCTGGGGCGAAGGGCGCTCCTCCCACTCGGCGGGGATCGAGGGGTTGATAGTCCACATAGTCCGCTGGGATCGCATCGCGATCGCGGGAAGTCGGGCGGCTGGTAGGACGGGGCGGCGTTTGGGGGCTGACTGCGGCGGCTCATCAATGGGTTCCCGATCGGGCTGGGAACGACGGGGGCGGCTAGAGGACTTGGGAGCTTCCTCCTCTTCCCAGCGGTCTTCCCAACCGCTATTCCCGGAAGGCCCGCTAGGTCGGGTGCTGCGCTTGGGGCGAGCGGTACTGCTTTTGGTACTGCTGGGGCGATCGCTCACCGGACGACTCCTCGCCGGGCGGGGGGATTCCTCCTCGTACTCGCTGCGGCGGGCAGTGCGGGGGTCTTGATAACCGCGCAGGCGGCGGTATTCGTAATCGTCTTCCTCGTCTTCGTAGGGTTCAAGCTGATCTAGCTCAGCCTGGACGCGCACCCGCGAACTCACCGGCCGGTCGTCATCAACAATGGGCGTCCCGCGCTTAGCCTGGGTTGTTGCCACCCCGCGCAGGCGAATGGTCTCCACGGCAAAGAAAACTGCTGCCCCCGTCAGCAAAAACTGACCAAATTGCAGAATCGGGTCGAGCCGCCATCCCTGAAAGAGCAAAATAAACCCGCATAGCAAGCCCACGGCGGCAAAAAAGATATCGTGATCTCTTGAGACTTCAGGCCGGATAGAGCGCAAAAAATACAGGGAAGCGCCGGCTACGGCTAAAAATATTCCTAAAAGACTGGCTGAGTTTAGCCCAAAATTTACCATTACTGCTCTCCGCTCTCTGCCCTATGGTAGCGAGTCTACCCTAATTTAGTTCTACCCCAATCAGCAATCGACTGACCTCTCTGTCTAGGCTCAACCGCCTCCCGGCTAGGGGATGAATTGCGGCGATCGCCCTTTTCTCCTGGGTTGAGTATTTAGCAAAAGGCCCACCCGGTGAGGGGCAGGCCACAGCGCTTAAACATCAAGTTTTTTCTAGAAGCGGCGCACGATTTTATCTTTTTGGCTGATAACAACCAGACCAATGACGATGGGAATAACAACAACCAGGGCACCGGCCAGGAGGCTATATAAAAAATTGGCTAGAGAAGGGGTCATGTCCTGAAAATCCTTTGAATGTTAGATTGATTAAGTTTCATCTCTTAGATTTTAATCGCTCCTGTCAGGCAGGGAAAGGGTATCCCTCAGATCCGCTCGGCCTCTCTCTGGTTCGGTCTTCTCCCCCAAGCGTGCGATCGCAAGCAGGGCCGCCCGCCCGTTAAAATACTCACAGGAATTTACAAAGTTTAATATTTTTTTCCATGAATATTGTTGCGATCGCCTCATTGTTGCTGGGTTTAGGGCTGGGACTGATGATTTTGCTATTCATTTTTCGCATCATCCTCACCTGGTATCCTCAAATTGATCTGGCTCGATTCCCATTTAGTTGGGTGGCTTGGCCCACAGAACCGCTGCTCGCGCCGACCCGCAAGCTGGTTCCCCCCATTGGAGGGGTCGATATTACTCCCGTGCTTTGGGTGGGGATTTTTTCCTTACTGCGGGAACTCTTGTTGGGCCAGCAGGGACTGTTGACCCTGGCCCTCAAATAACCACCGCTTCCGGCTCTTGGGGCCCTTGCTCCCAGACAACTACCGACAGCGGCTTAACTTCCCACCCGAATGCCCAGGCTACACAACCGCGCCTGCCAAAACGCCACATCTGGATCGGCGATCGCCTGGACTTGCTGTTGCACTTGCTCGGCCTGTTGGCGCGATTCACAGAGGGCGAAGACCGTTGGCCCGGAGCCGGACATCATGGTTCCCAGGACGCCGGTTTGAGCAAAGTCAGCTCGCAGTTTTTGAATTTGAGGATAGGCCGGTAGGACGACTTTTTCCAGGTCGTTGTGGAGGAGTTGGCCGACTTTAGCGCCGTTTTGACTAACAATGGCCTGTACCAGGGGGCCGCAGTGGACTTCTCGACTGCGCGATCGCATCTGGTCGAGGTTTCTGAGGTAGGTGCTGCCAAACTGCTGGCGGTAGGTCTGGTAAGCCCAGGGGGTAGACACGCCGAGACTGCGATGTTTGGCCAGTACCACGAATAGGTCGTGTAAATCCTGAATGGGATCGACGGCAATTCCCCCCGGCCCGTGGCGATCGCCGTGCCGCCTGCGATGCAAAAGGCCACATCTGACCCTAATTGGGCGGCGAGTACCTGTAGTTCTGGTTGCGTCAGTCCCAGTTGCCACATCAGGTTTACCCCGACTAACACCGCTGCGGCATTGGTGGAACCGCCCGCTAAACCGGCTGCCACGGGAATCTGTTTTTCAATGAAAATATCCAGCCCGCCGAGGTTGGCAAACACCTGGGGATAGGTGCGGCTCATTAGCAGGGCCGCCCGATAGGCCAGATTAGTGTCGTCCAGGGGAACCTGGGGATGGTGGCAGAACACCCGAATTTGGCTGGTGCCATTGGGGCGTAACTCCAGGCGATCGCTTAAATCAATGCTCTGCAAAATCATGGCCAGCTCGTGATACCCGTCGGGGCGATCGCCGAGAATTTCCAGATAGAGATTGATTTTGGCGGCGGCCAGTAAGGTATGAGAGCGCATGGGCAATCCCGAATTAGCAATGGTTAGTTTCGCTGAGGCGATCGCTCAGAGCAATCCACTGGTGGAGGCTGAGATTTTCGGCGCGAGCCTGGGGGTCAAGGTTTAATTGTTCCAGAAGTTGGCTGAGGGCATCGCTGGGAATTAAGGTTTTTAAATTATTGCGTAACATTTTGCGGCGGCTGGCAAAGCCCAGTTTGATCAAGGTTTCCAGGTGGCGGGGGTGGCGGGCGGGA
>JAAUTE010000061.1 GCA_012031815.1 Chloroflexaceae bacterium | reverse complement strand
TCGCCAGTGCTGGAGCAGTTGCGATCGCCGCCTGCAAATTCTCCACGAAGCCGGACAGCCCCTCGATCATCCCGTTCCCGCCGCCTTTTCAGAAGGGCGTTATTTGAAGTTTGTAGTCGCCAGGGTCAGTGCGCCTGTTTAGTAATTGTGTGAGTGTAAACTAGTCCTGAGAGGCGCAAGTCCCTATTCCTCCTGAGGTGATCCATGAAACTGCCGTGGCGCAGCATCGCGATTCTAGCCCTGTTCGGCCTGTGGCTAAGTAGCGATCGCCCCCTGAAACCCTTTAGAGTTTTTCTGGAAGCCAAGCCTGAGCGCTCCACAGGTCGATCCCTCCGTGGCAATTGTCGAGAAAATTCAAGGGCTGAGCGACCTGACAACTGCCATATTTACGATGGAAACCGTGGTTCCTGCGGCCCAAGCCCGGCAAATTGGTCAAATTACCGTCGCTGAAACTAAATTGCTCTACATTGCTAGGGGACAGGTACGGGCCGGAATCAATCTGAGCCAACTTACCCCCGATGCGGTTAAGGTGAGCGATCGCGCTCTGGAAATCCGACTGCCGCCGCCCCAAATTCAAGACCACAAAATTGATGTAGCCAAGTCCCGCATCTACGACTACGATCGCGGCTTTCTTAATCTTGGCCCCGATGTCGGGCCCCAACTCCAAGTCCTAGCCCAAGCAAAAACCCTCAAAACCCTGGTTGATGCCGCTTGCACTCAAGGCATCCTGGAAGAAGCCAATATCCGCGCCCAATTCGCCGTGACGCAACTTTTAAGCGCGGCGGGTCACTCAACGGTAGAGGTTACGGTTACACCCCCTGCCAGCAACGCCTGCCGAGTTTCTCCTAGCGAATAAAATCCACCACCGACCCCTGACTAATTCCTGTTAAGCGCCGATAAATTTGCACCGCTTCCACCTCACTTAACCCGGCTACGATATCAACCGCCATGCGTTTTTTCTCCAAATCTACTGCCTGTCCCTGCTTTTCCCGCTCGCTTAGATCCAGGTAATCTTTGGCAAATTGCGCCGGGATTAAATTTAGCTGATTGGTTTCCACCGCCTCCCGATAGACCTCAAACAGGGTTTTAATGATTTTTTCGCTGCCCATACTTTTGAATTGCCAACCGGGAATTAGAAATCACATAATACCAAACAATCCGCTGCAAGAACCGCAACTCCTCCTCACATTGGCGATCGCGTTCCAGGTAGCCATCGGGGCTGTAGGTTTCACTAAGGCGGACGGAAGTAACATATTTCTGAATTAACTGGGAGCTGACCCGCTGAATTTGGGCCCGCTCCTCCACCGAACCCGTCCGATACCTGCCGCTGAGGTTGTAGGTGGCATTGAGAAAATTCTGAAACCGCGCCGGCTCGCCTAAAACTGCCTTTGCCCCGGCATCTTGGGGGTGCTCCTGGTGCCAATCCTCTAAAAAGCGCTCAAATTCGTCCGTTCCCGCCGCCAGCAGCTCCAGGGGAATCAATCCCGCCAAATAAAAATCTTCCAGATCGTGAACGCTGTAGGTCACATCATCGGCGAAATCCATAATGCTCGCTTCCGCACTTTGCCGTTGCAGGCGATCGCCCTGGCGCACAAACTCAAACATTTGGCGATCGAGAGCATAGACGGAATACTTACGCCACTGCCGAGTATTACTCGCTTCACCCGCAGGATTGCGCACCCAGGGATACTTCAAAACCGCATTCAACGTCGCCCGCGTCAGGTTTAAGCCGCGATAATCGATGCGATGGATATCTAAGCGCGTCAAAATCCGAAAAGACTGAGCATTGCCCTCAAACCCATCAAACAGTCCGCTGTCTCTGGCGCAGACATCCAACTCCATCTCTGCAATGTGGCCGAAGGGTGGGTGACCCAGATCGTGAGACAGGGCGGCAGCTTCCACCACATCGGGATCGACCCCCAAAATCTGGGCGATTTCTGGCTGTTCTTTGAGCAATCGCTCGGCTAATCGCCTGGCCACCTGGGCCACCTTCAAGGAATGGGTCAACCGATTGTGAAAGACATGACCCTCATTGGTACTGACCACCTGAGTGACCTGGGCCAGCCGCCGAAAGGCCGAAGAATAAACAATGCGATCGCGATCGATTTGAAAAGAACTGCGCTGGTCGCCGGGTTTATTGCCGGTGGCGGAAACGGTTTTGTAGCAGCGTTCTTCGCGAAATGCCTGAGTCTGAGTGAGCAGCGGAATGGCAAGCATGGTGGGCGCAACAGGAGGGCAAATGTAAGCCCAAGCTACCGCAAAGGCCGTCTGCTTAACAAGACGAACGGATTTACCGAACCTGGCTCAACGCAAACAGGTGATAGCCCCAGGCGGGCAAGTCCAGATAGAGTCCGGGCGATCGCAGGCTGTCGCCGCCGCGCTCGTAACGGGCAGGACTCAGGACATCCTGGAGCCGCCACTGCTGTCCCCTGAGATCGGGCCAGGGAAGGGGCACATAACACTGACTCTGATTGGGCGCGTAATTCACAACCGCGATCGCCCGCTGCCCGCCGGTGTCCTGCCAGGCAAAAACCATCAGGCAATCCTTCGTCCAATTGCCATGCCAGGCCGACTGGCACGCAAGCAATTGCCACTCCCCCTGACGTACCGCAGCGAGGCCCAGCCCCTTGAGCAGCCGCTGGTAAAATGCCTGCAATTCTGAGTTGGTCGGTTGCTCTGGCCCCCGGCACAGGTGCGGGGAAATTTTCTGCGTCCAGCCTTGCAACTGCCCCTGGTGGAAGAAACGCAAGCCGGGACAGCAGTAGGTTAAGACCGCCGCCGCTTGATGGATGCTGGGCGGGAAAGTGGTAGCAGCGCGGAGTTCATCGTGATTCTCCAGAAAACGGGCGGATTTGTGCTGATAATCTAGCTCCGCCCAGAAATGCTCCCGCACTGAATGGGTCTGCCGCGATCGCAGGCGATCGTACAGTCGCTTGTCGTAAGTGTAATTAAATCCTTGCTGTTGCAGCTCCCATTCCCGATCCCAGTACACTTCAGCCATGAAAATAAAGGCTGGATGCTCTTGGCGCACCCGTTGAATGGCTTGCGGCCAGAAAGGTTCGCTGTTGATGCCCCAGGTTTGGCGAAAAATTTCCGGCAAGACGAGCATGGCCATGTCACAGCGCAATCCGTCGCACCAATCAGCAATTTTTACGAGTTCCTCCACCAAAGCCGCTTGTAAAGGGGGATGGCCATAATTGAGTTGTAGGGTATCCGGCCAGCCATCGAAGTAGGGATCGCGACCGTAAGCTAGAATGGTCAACCCTTGAGGCAAGTCGATTTTGATGTAGTTCTGCGGTTGCTCGGCCAGTAAAGCTTCCGTGCCAGCGACATAGTATTCGGGATGCTCCTGCACCCAGCCACAGTCCATCGCTGTATGGTTGGGAACAAAATCTAACATTAATTTAAGTCCCCGCTGGTGCAGGCGATCGCGCAGGCCGATTAAAGCGGCTGGATCGCCCAGGCTGGTGTTGAGAGTATAGCTGGCGATGGCAAACCCAGAACCGCAGATGTCTTCTTCCTGCAAATCCGGTAAAGTTTCTCGATATTCCGGCAACCAATGGGAATTAGAACGGGAAACCTGCCGTCCTTTCTCTCCGATTTGCCAGACGCTTAGCAAATAAATCCAGTCGAACCCCAATTGGGCCAGTTTATCCAGTTCGGTATCGGGAATGTCATCCAGCGTGGCAGGGCGACCGATCTGGCGGGATAGCTGATTGAGCCAGACGCGGGTATTGATTTGGTAGAGAGAGGCACAAAGATAGCTATTCATGATTTTTCTGCCCTATTTCTATAAATACTCCGTTTCAGCCTTGTGTTTTTCGACCTTAGCAAAATAGAGATAAACGCAAACCGTGGCGAGATTGATCGCAACCCCAAGCAGGTTCCAAACAACCACAGGCCGAGAAATAATCAAGAAGCCATACCACACCCATAAAATCTGAAACAGCCCAGTAATGGCGTTCATCCGGGGCTTCATTCCGGCAGTTCCCCTCTGCTTCAGCATAGCCAGTAGGTCGGGCAGGCCGGCAAAGGTGGTACCCAAACCGGCAAGAAAGCCCAGAATTTCTTCCAATCCGATGGTAGGCTCCAGAAATCTAGGCGTCCGGCGAATAATCAAGCCAATGGTAGGCTCTAGAAATCCCGATGCCTGGTGCGTTATTGCCGCCAGGGTAGGGCTGGTAATGACAATGCCAGCGGCTGTGGCGATCGCGATCGCGAGTGGGTGGCGAACATTCATCAGCTCAACCTCCGGGGAATTCAGGATCTTTTTAGATGTTCCCCTGACCATCCCTGGCCCTAGGGGAAACCGCCAGAAAATTTAACGATTCTATGGCTAGAACTGAATTTTGCAAACTATCCAGTGGCAGCGCTGTTTGTTAATGGGGAATTCTCGCTGGCAGCGCTGGTTTGTTACGGGAAAATGCAGCGATCGCACCGAAGCTTTACTCTTAAGTCTGGTCAAATTCCTAGAATCTTGTCAATTGAGCCTGGTGTCATCCTTGGCTGAGCAATAAACGTTCCCTAGCGCCGGGCTGCTAGTTCCCAGGCTGGGGTAAACTGGGCCTTGCCTTCTTCTACCAACTTCCAGGCAGCTTCCGTGACGGCTCGGCGGGGGAATCGCAGCTTCTAAGTTTTAATTTAGCCGCCAACTCCTGCAAATTTAGGGGAAGGGTCGATTTTTGAAGGTTGTGCAAAAGTAAGCTCTCAGCGCGATCGCGTTGCTGCTGGGGCAGATTATTCATGGCAGGGGACGGAAGACAATTTACCCCTTAGTCTACTATATCTGGGGGTAAATAGCTAATCCCCCCCGCATCCTGTGGAAACATCAGTACTGGTTAGGGCTGGCTTGCCGGGAAAGGGTCGCGCAACCAGGGAAACAGCGGGTCACGGCACTGGCGATCGCAACCCCTGGACATTACCTAGAATTACAATTAGTTTTCTCTGTCTAAATAGAGAAATAGGGCGAACTGTTTCTCGTGAGAGATGCGGGTCAATCTCGATTGCGTTTACCCTTCGGGAATAAATCAGCGTCAGTTACCAGTTTTGCCGGAAAAATCGAGGCAGAATCCTTGGTGCGTCGCCAAATAAACCCTATTAGGAGTTAACGATTATGCCGATTGGTTTAAGAGAAGATGTCATGTACATCCTGCTGCAAAAAATTCAGTCCACTACCGGCCAAGCAGGGGAAAAACAGGGCATTAATTTTACGGAAACTGATTTTACCGGCATTCCCCTCTCCAAAGCCGATCTCCTCGGTCACCTGGATTATCTCAATCAAAAACACTTTATTGATGCAGATTTTAGCGGCAACGCCTACGGCAACCAAGAAGATGTGCCGGATGCCGTTAATCCCAAAGAGGTGGATATCCGAATTGCCAATACTTTTGGGGCTGCTGACGGGCCGCTGCCTCACTTAATTGAATTTCAACGGGCGAAACTCACCGAAAAAGGTAAAGCCATGCTCGCCAAAATGGAGGAGAACAAAGATAAATTTCTCCACAGCGGCCCCTCAGTGGCGATCGCCACCAAGAACATGCCATTCCTGGAAAAGGTAATGCTCAAAAGCAATTTGGAAGATATCTTTGACGCCAGAGATATTGCCGAAGTGGTTTTCCGCACCATGCGAGACTTGATGACCACCGAAGCCGCCGAGCGCGTGGAAAGCGAACTCCACGAAGAGTCCTTGCCCACGGAAAATAAGACCATCAAGCAGGAAATCGCTGAATTGTGGCACGACACCAACCCCATCGTCAGTTTTTTGAGCCGGGTGCGCCCGCCCTTAAAATTTGATTCAGATACCTTCCTCTTCCGCATTCGCCAAGAAGGGGGCTTGCAGCGAGACACCAACCCAGAAAGGGCTGTAATGGGCGTCTTTTCGGCTACCAAAGACGAACTCTCGGCAGAACGGGTGGCTGAAATTGCTCAATTTCTTCCCGACAGCATCCGCCAACTTTGGGAGCAAGCTTAGGAAATCTGGGGATGGGTGAGGCCCGACCACATAGGTTGGTGGCTGTTGGCGCGGGGGGATGGAGCCGGCAGGGGTGAACAGAAGGGTTGATGGAGTTTTAACCAACTGCTCCAGGGTTTTTTTCAATTGAGTACGCGGGACGATGGCATCGACAAAGCCGTGCTGCATCAGATACTCAGAGGTTTGAAACCCTTCCGGCAGTTTTTCCCGTAGGGTCTGCTCAATCACCCGCTTTCCGGCAAAACCAATGGTAGCCTTGGGTTCCGCCAGAATAATATCTCCCAGCATGGCAAAGCTCGCGGTGACGCCCCCAGTAGTCGGGTGGGTTAGCACCGGAATATAGAGCAACTTCTCCTCCCGATGGCGTGCCAGGGCCCCGGAAATTTTGGCCATCTGCATTAAGCTCAACATGCCTTCCTGCATTCTGGCCCCGCCGGACGCACAAATAACAATCGCTGAGAGCGATCGCGGGTGGCTAGCTCAATCAAGCGGCAGAGTTTTTCCCCGACCACCGATCCCATACTGCCGCCCATAAACCGAAAATCCATGATCCCCAGGGCAATGGGCAAGCCGTTTAGCAAACCTGTCCCCGTCTGTACCGCATCGGAGAGACCCGTTTTCTCCTGCATATCCTTGAGGCGGTCTTTGTAGCTCTTGCGGTCTTTAAACTGGAGGGGATCGGTGGGGTATAGCTGTTCGTCTGACGGAATCCAGGTTTTGGGATCGATGAGTTGGCGAATGCGTTCGTCACTGTCCACCCGCAGGTGATGGCCGCAATCTCCACAAACCAGTTGATTAGCCAGTAAATCCTTCGCATAGGCCATGACACCACAGGACTCGCACTTGATCCACAACCCATCGGCGATTTCTCGTTCTGGTTGTTGAAAGCGGCGGGTCTCGGCCTTTTCTCTGTTAGCAAACCAATCAAAAAGAGACATGAAAACAGCAATTGCCAAAAAACAATAATTGAAGCGAGAAGACTTTAAAATCGATTTTTGAAAATTTTCTTCCAGCATCCCCTCCTCTCAGCACTGACTCAAGATAGGGTAGCCCAAGGATTAGATTTTACGCGATCGCCGTTAATCCCTCAAGCCGCTAGCTCAAAGTCCAGGAAAACTAGCAACGTCTTTGGTCAATAAACCGGGAAAAAGAGATTTAAATAGGCCGTAACCATTTTTTCTCCCCAGAATAGACTCAAAACCGCGCCAAGGGCTAAAAATGGGCCAAAGGGAAAGGCTTGACGGCGCTGCAACCAACCCAGGGCGATGGCCAGTCCCCCACCAACCGCCCCAATGCCACAGGCCAGAAATCCCGTCAGGAGCAGCAAGGGCCAGCCCAACCAGGCCGCGATCGCCGCAGCCAAGAGCGGATCGCCGTCGCCCATGGCTTCCTGGCCCAAAAATACGCTGCCACCGATGCGAATGCCGTCAAATAGCCAAATTCCCAGGGCCGCACTGGCGATCGCCAAAAACAAACCACTGGCAAAGCCCGGCCACCCCGTTGCGTGCCAGCCGAGCAACGCCTGAAACCCCAAGCCAACCACCAGGCCAGGTTGAGTCAGGACATTGGGTAGGGTCATGGTGTCCAGGTCGATGAGGGAAAGGGTCAGCAGCCAACTCAAAAACAACCAATTACCAAGGGTGGCGTAACTCCAGCCAAACTGCCAGAAAACCAGGACAAATAGGCAGCCAGTTGCCGCTTCCACCAGGGGATAGCGGGGAGAGATGGGGGTTTTACACCAGCGACAGCGCCCTCTTAACCACAGCCAGCCTAATACTGGCACGTTTTCTGTGGGGCCAAGGCGATGGCGGCAGCGAGGGCAGTGGGAAGGCGGCCACAAAAGAGAAAGGGCGGCAGGCAAGCGATAGACAACAACATTCAAAAAGCTGCCAATGGCAGCTCCAAAAGAAAAGATCAATAAATTTAAGATCGCTTGAACCAGGCTTCCATGACGATTGATGGCAGAAGGGGAATTAGGGTAGCTCCACCCCTAGATTACCCATCGGCTGAGAGTTCCTCAAACTTGACAAATCGTTCTCCTGGAAGTAGGACAGGCCGCCGTCTAAACACAAGCTGGCCGCGATGGGTATCCGGATCGATGGCGATGCCAAGGGGTTGTTTGATGACCCTAGACTGAAGCTGGCAGTAAGTCTGGTAAATTTTTTGGGCAGCTTGAACGATAGTGGGTTCAACGGCCATGGGAAACTCGGTAGCAAAAGGATATTGAAGATTTACGTCTAACAAAGGCACCACGGACTAACCTCCGAATATTTGGCTTGCTCAAAAGGATTGGTGATCGAGACAGAGATAGCTTCACTGGGTTGGGCACTTGCCTCTAGGACTGCAAAGTGGCGAGCAATGTTTCGCCCATTTCCTGACAGCCGAGCAATCTCATTCCTGGTGAGTAAATGTCTCCGGTGCGATCGCTGCGATCGAGGACGGCAACTACCCCTTGTTCGATTTTGTCTGCGGCCTGGGGCTGATTGAGGCCGTAGCGGAGCATCATGGCGGCGCTGAGGACTTGGGCTAGGGGGTTGGCTTTATTTTGTCCGGCGATGTCGGGGGCGGAACCGTGGACGGGTTCAAAGACGCCGGGGCCGTGGCTGCCTAAACTGGCGGAGGGTAACATGCCGATACTGCCTGTGAGCATGGCGGCGGCATCGGAGAGGATATCGCCAAACAGGTTCCCGGTGACGATGGTGTCAAATTGTTTGGGGGCGCGTACCAGTTGCATGGCGGCGTTATCCACGTACAGGTGGGTTAGCTCTACATCAGGGTATTCCGGGGCCAGGGCCATAATGCGATCGCGCCAGAGTTGGGAGACATCGAGGACGTTGGCTTTATCCACGGAGCAGAGTTTGCCGCGACGCTTGCGGGCAGTCTCAAAGCCGATTCTGGCGATGCGATCGATTTCCGTTTCGCTGTAGTCCATGGTGTTAACAGCCCGTCTTTCTCCGGTTTCGCTGGTAAAAATGCCTTTGGGTTGACCAAAGTAAATGCCACCGGTGAGTTCTCGTACAACCATGATGTCTACGCCTTCGACCACTTCTCGCTTGAGGGTGGAGGCATCGACGAGTTGGGGCAGGATGGTGGCCGGGCGCAGGTTGGCGAAGAGTCCCAGTTCGGAGCGCAGTCGCAGGAGGCCGGTCTCAGGGCGCTGGGCGCGGGGGGAGGTTGTCCCACTTGTAACCGCCGATCGCAGCCAGGAGGACGGCGTCGCAGTTGCGGCAGAGGCTCAGGGTTTCCGTCGGGGCAGGGATTGCCGGTGACATCAATGGCAGCACCGCCAATGAGGGCTTTCTGAAAGACGAAGTGGAGGTCAGAGGAGGCTGAGATGGCTTGGAGGACATTAACTGCCACTGCCATAATTTCCGGGCCAATGCCGTCGCCAGGAAGGAGCGTGATGCGGTACTGCTGGGTCATGGGTTCGTTGAGAGTAAATTTTGCCAATCAACTATAGTACCTGCAAGAGCGCCCCTATTCCCGCAATCAATCAGGTTTCCTTATGCCCCTAGTCTGAAGGGGTTGGTCGAAGGGGAGTTGAAGCTAAACCGTGCCAAAGGCCATCAGCCCTGTTTATCAATCGCTGGGGGACTGGGTCGGGAGGGTTTCAGAGGCGATCGCCAAACAAAGGTAGTGGTTATCAAAGTCGATAAGATTGTGATACTGTAGTCAAGAGCAAACTCTTTTGCCTTATGTTTGATTTGCTTGGGTTTAGTTAGCCATTAGATAGTGCAAATAGGATTAAATGACTATTTTCAGAATGGGTTAATGATGTCTGGAAAAATTGATTTACATTCCAACCAACAAGTTAACACACAGTCTTCATGCTTAAATGAATGGGAAAATAAAGTTATACTGGGAGACTGTCTAGAAGTTTTGCAGAAAATTCCTGATTGCTCAATCAATTTAATTGTTACATCTCCTCCCTATGCAGACAGTCGGCGCAGTACCTATGGAGGCATTAGCCCTGATAATTATGTGGATTGGTTTTTACCCATTGCCAATGAATTAAAAAGGGTTTTGAAAGATGATGGTACATTTATTTTGAATATCAAAGAAAAAGTTGTAAGTTGCGAGCGCCATACTTATGTTATAGAACTCATTTTAGCCCTGAAAAAACAAGGATGGCTTTGGACGGAGGAGTACATTTGGCACAAGAAAAACTGCGCTCCTGGCAAGTGGTCAAACCGCTTTCGTGATGCGTGGGAACGGTGTTTGCAATTTAACAAACAAAAGAAATTTAAAATGAATCAAGATGCGGTCATGGTTCCCACAGGAGAATGGGCAAAAACAAGACTTAACAAGCTGGGAGACAATGATAAAATTAGATTTGATTCCCAAGTTGGTAGCGGTTTTGGTAAAAATATTGCCAATTGGGTTGGGAGAAAGATGGCTTACCCTAGTAATGTAATTCACTTGTCTACTGAATGCGGGAACAAGAAGCACAGTGCAGCATTCCCTAAATCCTTACCGATATGGTTTATCAAATTGTTTTCCGATGAAGAAGATGTGGTTTTAGACCCATTTCTTGGTTCGGGAACCACTTGTGTCGCTGCCTGTGAACTTAACAGGAATTATATTGGGATTGAAGTAAACGCAGAGTATCATCAGCTAGCGTTGGTAAATATTGATGCTGTTAGAAATATTTACATCCAAAAATCATTGTTATGACAAGTTCTATCTATGATGATTACTACCGCTATCTAGAGACCGAAGTAATTACTCCTTTTTACGAGACAAGACTTGAAAAACTTAATTCTCTCAAACTTACAGATATCCTGACAAGAAAGAATCCATATTTATTAAAAGCCAAAAATCTTGAGTTTCCAGGCGATTTGGTAAAAAGTATTATTGATGCTTTTTTATCCTCTCAAGAAGAAACAATGTTTGGAAATCTTTTGGAAGGCTTTGCGGTGTATGTATCAGAGAAATTGTACGGTGGATTCAAATCTACTCTGAGAAGTGTAGATTTAGAGTTTGAAAGGGACGGAATCTATTATATCGTGGGGATTAAATCAGGTATTTATTGGGGGAATAGTGACCAAATTAATAGAATGAGAGATAATTTTAAGGCAGCAAAAATAACTTTGCGACAGCAGGGTATATCAGGAGAAATCCAAGCTGTCAATGGCTGCATTTACGGTAAGGTTAGATCTCCTCTTAAAGTCAACAGCGATGATCCAGAAAAGAATTACTATAAGTATGCAGGTCAAGACTTTTGGTGTTTTATTTCTGGTGATGACTGTCTATATCGTGAGATAATCGCGCCCATCGATCGTGAAGCACGGTTAAAAGATGAGACGTTCAAAAAATCCTACGTTTCTAAGGTCAACGAAATGACTCAAGACTTTATGCAGAGATTTATAACAAACAATCAAATAGATTGGCTCAAATTAATAGATTTTGTTTCTAAGCGTCATGAATCTTCCTAAAATAATTTTGGAAACACGCAATAAATCAGCCAATAAAATCTTTAAACTAAATTACGCAAGAAGCCATTGCAATATCGCCCTCTAACCTTTCCCAAATAGGAAATTTCTAAAGACGATCGCAATTCCAGGAGTCTGAGACTAGTTCAGTTAGCGATTAATCTAACCAACGTTTTGTAGATGAAAATTCCCAATGGCGATCGCAAAATGATTGAGCAAGTAAAAATTACTGTTCTTGCAAAACCTTAATATAACTTGCAAAACCTTAATATAAAGCGTGATCGCCTGGGGGGATCTTGACGAGCATATTGAAATTGAGGAATTATTCGCGGGAAGACGAAGCGGCGAAAACTTCCAGTCTTTGAACGTTGGTCAGCAACTCATAGCTCTGCATGGTAACAAACTTGGCAACAAGTTACTATGATTTTAAGTAAACAAGTTGTGGGTGAGCGATCGCAGTTTTGAGATGGTTGTGATTGGTGCAGTTGTCGGGTAAAGCTTTCAGAAACAGGAAATTGCAGCGGTTCTCCCAGAATGATAAAAGAGCGTTATTCGCGGTAGACACATGTAATCCGAGTCCGCCAATCTTGCTAAAAGCCAATGTGGTTTACGGCTCATCAGCAACCGGTTCAGTAGCCAGTTTTTGTCCCAATTTTGGCTCAGTTCCTGCCAGCAAGCGACCAATATTCGTGCGATGGCGGGTAATGACGAACACTGCGGCGATCGCCCCAAACATCAGGTAAGGCAGTGGCTGCTGGCCAAGGAACATCAAGCCCGTAACGGCGATCGCGGCCAAGATAGAGCTAAGGGAAACGATGCGGGTAAAAGCGAGGCTGAGGCCAAAAATCCCGAAAGCGCCCAATCCCACACCAGGCGTCATGGCAAGTAACACGCCTAAGCTTGTCGCCACCGATTTGCCCCCTGTAAACCCGATCCAAATAGATTTGCTGTGGCCGATAATGGCGGCGAGTCCGGTCAAAACCACTAACCAGGGTTGCCAATTCCCAGCCAGAACGCCGGGAGCGAAACGGTAAGCCAGATAACTTGACTCAATGGCGATCGCACCTTTGAAGGCGTCAGCGACCAGAACGAACATTGCCGGGCCTTTGCCGATGGTGCGCAGGATATTGGTTGCTCCGGTGGAACCAGACCCCTGTTGACGGATATCGATTCCGTAGTAGCGCCCAACCAGATAGCCCGTCGGAACCGCCCCAATTAAATAGGCTGCGATGAATAGCAAAATGCTGAATAAGGACGGCTTAAACATCTTGATCTCCTTAAAACAATCTATTTGTACTAAAAACCAGGAGGGCAAACGATGGAACTCAGTCCAGTCAAATTTATAAAGAGTGATTGCGTCCTGTAAGCCGTGTTGCTAATAGAACAATACGTGATGCAACCGTCACAACTATAGACAAAGCCTAGGATAGCAAGACAGAGGCGCGGCCTGGTTGTAGATGATTTCTACCGAATAATCATTAAGCCACTCCTACCAGTCGATGAGCCACTCCCATCAGTGGATGAGCTACTCCCATCAGTGGCTTAGTCCCTTGTATCAGTCACTGAGTCGCTTCTATCCCGGATAATACCACTCCCATCAGCACTCAGGCTACTTCTACGAGGGGAGCGATCGCCCATCAGACTTCTTTGTCTTCGTAATTATACTTCCCTGATTTCAAGGAGTAGCAACCTGGCTAAATTAGGTTTTTAACAGAGTACGATCGCTGAGAACCCGAATCAGAGTTCCTTGTTTGGGCAAATCCTGCGATCGCAACGTTAGAGAATTGTTTTCTAGGCGGCGCACATCTAAGTCCTTGGTTAATTCCAAGAAAGCATCTACCGCTACTAAATCGCAGGTATTAACATCAGCCGCCTGGGTACGAAATTGGGTCGGGATCACCACCTTTGGCTTTAGCACTTCCATCGCCTGCTTGGCTTCTTGGGCATTGTAAGCTTTCGGTCCGCCACCGACGGGAATAAGCGCCAAATCTGGGGTTCCCATGAGAATTTTTTGCTCAAACTCAATGCGAGACGCCGCACCACCCATATGCAAAATATCAATGCCTCCCTGCTCCCAGCGCCAAACCACATTTACCCCAAATCGACGGCCCCCTTCGCGATCGTGGGGAACCCCAATACCTTGAATTTTAGTCCGGTCAGCTTGGTAGACCCCCGGTTCAAATAACACCTTGGGATTGCCAGGCAACCCACCCGCTGCACCCTCATCCAAAAGTCGGCTACTAATCAGTACCAAATCCGCCTCTACTTGCGGGGGACGATAGCCAGCCGTGCAGCCCGAAGGTTGGAAAGGATTGAGCAAAATCCGCAAGCCGCCGCCAGAAAACAGAAAGCAAGTATGGCCGAGCCACTGTACGGTTAGACCGCCCGCGTTCCCTTGAGCAGCCGTCTTTTGGGCAAAACTGACCGTCGCCGCCGCCGTTAGTGCGCTCGTTCCTAAATACCCCAGTAACTGTCGCCGTTTCATGGTTCGCTCTCAACTCTCTTCAGTTTCCTGTTATAGGGTACAAGGTTCGGCCAGGGATTTATCGGCAGGGCAGGCAATTCCTTAACCGACTGTTTTTTCTAACCCCCCCGTCAATCTGTCCCTGCGGCTCAGTCCAGAGATTGCAAAAAGTTAGCGAGTAAGGATTTCCCTGCCTTGGTCAAAATGCTTTCGGGATGGAACTGCACCCCTTGAATATGAGGATAATCTCGGTGGCGCAGGCCCATTATCGTTCCATCGGCAACCCAGGCAGTAATTTCTAACACCTCTGGCAGGGTTTCTCGGTCTACGACCAAGCTGTGATAGCGGGTGGCTGTAAACGGATGCTCCAAACCGACAAAGACGCCGCTGTTCTTGTGTTCAATGTCTGAGGTTTTTCCGTGCATCAATACCGGAGCGGGAACGACCTTGCCGCCGTAAACCTGACCAATACTTTGATGGCCAAGGCAAACGCCCAAAATCGGGAGGGTCGGGCCAAGCTGTTCAATAAGGGATAGAGAAATTCCCGCATCTTGAGGACGTCCCGGGCCGGGAGAAATCACGATGCCGTGGGGCTGTAATGCCTGAATATCCTCTAGGTCTATGCGATCGTTGCGATAAACTTGAATGTCAGTCGCTACGGGAAAATCAGCCCCCAGTTCCCCTAAATACTGAACCAGGTTGTAGGTAAAACTATCGTAATTATCAATAACAATAATCAAGGCAAATCTCCCATCTTTCAGGTTTGGAAAACCGTTTACCCAGTATAGATAATTTGCCTGTGGCTTTAAGCGAATAAGCGCAGTAATGGGGGCAGTAAAATCAGGGCAGCTACAATCACAGAGGCGATCGCCGCCACGAGAACAGCTCCAGCAGCGCAGTCTTTGGCGATTTTAGCCAGTTCGTGGTAAGTTTGCTTAACGGTAAGATCGACAACGGACTCAATGGCGGTATTGAGTAATTCCAGGGCCATGACAAAAGCGCAGGTCAGCGCAATAATAGCCAGTTGGATGGCGCTAATTTGCAAGAATAAACCCAAACTGAGGGCGACAGTGGCAATGGCGACGTGAATGCGGAAATTCCGTTGGGTGCTGAAGGTGTAGCGAACTCCAGCCCAAGCATATTTGAAGCTGTCTCTGAGATTCGGGGCAATCTGCCAAGCTAAACTGCGATTTGACCAGCTAGGAGGCTCTCCAGTCGGGGAAACCGGGATGAGCAGCGGCGAAACTGACCCTTTAACTTTCATAATGCTTGTCCTCCTCACAGAATTCGCTTTCATGATGACCACTCCAGGTTAAGTCCAGGTTAAATCAAGGGGGCTACTATAGCTGTACCCGAAACGGCCGCAACATTAAGCAATAATGCTTACCAATTTTAAAAGTGTTTCTTGTTGGGCAAGCATCTGCTCCAGACTGGCTTCGTCGGGATGATCCCAACCGAGTAGGTGGAGATAGCCGTGGGCAGCTAACCAAGCCAGTTCGAGGGCGAGGGAATGCTGGTGTTGTTCGGCTTGGCGGGCGGCGGTCTCTACGGAAATAATAATGTCTCCTAGGTAGAGTGGCTCGGTTTCGGCGACTGAGGGAGGTTGCGGCAGGTCAACTTCCAGCGCAGCAAAGGCTAAAACGTCGGTGGGGCTATCTTTACCGCGATACTGACCGTTAAGAGTCTGGATTTCGCTGTCGTCGGTTAGCCGTAAGCTTAGTTCGTAGGCGATCGCCGGGGGGAGTTGGTCGTGATGGGCGTCAAGCCACTGCTCAAACCAGATTTGCCAGCGTTGGGGGTTGATGCCAGCGGTAGGAGCGAGGAAGTTATCTTGCAGGGTGAGTTCGAGGAGGGGAGCCACGGCCGATTCAGGTTAGCGGGTGAGGTAGGACAGGCCGACCAACAGGGCGATTAAGCCGAGGGTGGTCAACAAGAAGTGGCGCAAGGATTTGCCGCCTTTACGCACCATGTTCCGCATGGCCAGTTTGACGTAGCTGGGTTGGGGGGTCTTGGGGGGTCGGGGTCATGATTATCAAAAATATTAGGAGGACTAGAGGGGCGTAAGACCAAACATGGCCCGGAGCGTCAAGACAATGAAGGCAGCAAAAGCGACGAAAATGCCCAACAGCGCGATCGCGGAAACGGGATTTTTCAGAAAAGGACGCAGGTTGCCGAAGAAGAAGAAGAAGATTCCCAGGATAAAGCTGATGAAATAGCGGGGATACCGGGAAATATTGTCGAAAAAGTCTTTCATTGGTTGAATCTGGGTTTTACTCGCAGGGGGAGCCAACAAGTCTCCTTTCCTACCAGCTTAGTTTAGGCGATCGCTGATTCGATCCAAAGGCAGGTTTTTGGCAACTAATGGGATCTCGCAGGCAACGGCGGCGTTATTCGACGCAATGGAGAGATGCGTGGGTTTTCTCCCTCGTGGACTAGGGATTAAGCGATGAGCTTACAACCCTGGAGCGATTGAAAACCTGGGGTGATCACGTTCAATAAAGCTAGGAAAACTAAAAAGCTAAGGAAATAACCCTGGATTTATTAACTGTTCTGTCGTATTTGGCAGTTCAGCTTTTGTAAACGAATTTTTTGGACATTTTTAGGATTATCCAGCCTCACCGCAATTGCTTTAGGAGCATCAATTATGAATTGGCAATCGATGAATCGGTTTTTGGGACTGGGGGCTGCAACCCTGGGTTTGAGCCTTTGCGTGTCTGGTGTACCGGCCCTTGCCCAGCAGGCAGGAGAAGACCTGCAAGATCCGACAACGGGCGTACCCGCATCCCCCGAAGTGCCTGAAGCCGCTCAACCAGAGTTTCCGGCGGATACTCAGGTAATTCAGGACAATTTAGAGCAAGCACAAGAAGATTTATCTCAGACAGGGCAGGTGGCTGAAGATGCCATTGAAAGTTCTGGAACGAATGCCGTCGAGAGAGCGCAGGCGGCGGCCCAGCAAGCGGAGGAAACAGCCACGCT
>JAAUTE010000331.1 GCA_012031815.1 Chloroflexaceae bacterium | reverse complement strand
CGCGCGGTGAGCGCGATCGCGATCGCCGCCGACGTATCCCAAGAAAAAGCCGTAGAAACCCTGATCGAGCAAACCCTAGCCCAGTGGAAACGGCTGGATGTCCTCGTCAACAACGCGGGCATTACCAGAGACACCCTGCTGTTGCGCCTAAAAACAGAAGATTGGCAGGCAGTCATTGACTTGAACCTGACGGGCGTATTTCTCTGCACCAGAGCCGCTAGCAAGATCATGCTCAAACAACGGAGTGGGCGTATTATCAATATCGCTTCCGTAGCAGGACAGATGGGTAATCCCGGCCAGTCTAACTACAGTGCCGCCAAAGCCGGAGTGATTGGCTTTACTAAAACCGTTGCCAAGGAATTAGCCAGCCGTCATATTACTGTCAATGCGGTGGCTCCTGGTTTCATTACTACGGATATGACCAGCAGTATTAATGCCGAAGACATTCTTAAGTACATTCCCCTAGGACGTTACGGTCAGCCCGAAGAAGTGGCGGGCCTGATTCGTTTTCTGGCGGCCGATCCCGCTGCCGCTTACATCACTGGCCAGGTGTTTAATATCGACGGCGGCATGGTTATGGCTTAAATCAAGCCTGCCATCTTTTTCTCCCTGCCACTTTGGTAGCAGGGAAAAACTATATTTTTACTCTCACACAAATCTTCCTCATGGGGGATGAAATTCAATTCCGTAGTCAATGAAAGTAACTTTTAAATTCGGGAATTAATTCCATCCCTCAGCGATCGCCAAACTGGGAAATAATTTATTTAAGCCCTGGCGATTTTGTGTAAATCACTACTTTCTTTCAACCCCAAAATGGGTAATCTTCTGATGGTTTAGCTTTGTTAACAGTCAGAAGCAAAGCTTATAGCAAATCTTAAAAACAAGAACTGAAAAGCTCTAATTAACTTGGGTCAACTTCAGGGAACCTTCTCGAAAATAATCTACACAGTCTGCTTTTTCCTCCATTCCTGTCGCCAACGGATGGAGAACCTGCTAGTCAACTGCTTAAACACTGAGAACCAAGTTAGTGATTTAGCCTACCATGCTCTTTTTAAAGCTAGAAGAACTAGAACGTCAAGGGGCCGATCGCCAAGCGGTTCTGGAGCTGTCAGAAATCTGCTGTTCAGGTCGCTTCTATCTGCGAGTCAAAGAGTTTTCTTTGCAGCAGCGCCAAGGAGCTATGGAGTTAGGGCAGGAATTGTTGAAGTCCGGGAGCTTTTGTTTTGTAGCAGAGAGCGAATCTCAATTGATCCTTTGGAAGGAACGCAAGGAGACCCCAAAACCGCGCTCCCTAGAGTCCCTAACCCGATCGGTTCCTCGCTTGGACAAAAGCGCCCCTGAAGCTGCCCCCTCGGCTCAATCTACTGTCAATAGGGGCGATCGCAACAGGGACGCCAGCAACAGGACTCCCGAATCCAAGCCCAGACCAGAATTATCTCTGGCTAACGACAACTCGGCTCCCAAGGCCCCGGCGATCGCGGCCAAGACCAGCCGTCGAGTTTATCGCGGCGTCCCTTACTAAGCGAGGTTTCCGGCGCTTAGCGCACAAACTGGGGCATCACTTGGGCCGCGCTGAAGAGACCATAACAGCCTTGACGGTGGAGAGCCAGGCCTGCTTTGAGATAGCCGAAAGCGGGGCCGCAGACATTGGCTGCCATACTGGTTTCATCGCCGAGGGTAAAAGTGTGGGTGGAAATGCTGCCTTCAAAGGTGCGCCCCGTCACCTGAACGTTGGTACTCAGGGGTTTTTTCGAGTTGCGGGTATCCACGAGGCCACCGACGCAGACCCGTTCTCTGGGACAGATTCCCGCTAGCTCCAGAACAATATCATCGGCATGTTCCATGTTTTCGAGCTTGAGAATACCATTAGTTTTGTTGAGGAGCGCTGCCACTTCCCCATCGGTCATCAGGCGGGCTGTTTCCACACTGTAGCCGGGGAGATGGCCAATATCTTCGCGAATGGTAGCGCGGTAGGCTTCCCAATTGACGATGCCTACCCCAAAGGTAATGACAATGCTGTGAATTTCGATGAAGCTTTGGGCGGCGAGGGCAGAGGCTGCTGTCAGCAGGCCGGGGGTTGCGCCGCAGCCACTGAGATAGGTGATGCCGGCTGCCTGTAACTCATCTTGAAGCTGTAAAAGTTGTTCCATCGCGCTGGTGCGTTTGAGGGCATCTACCAATACGCCCTGCCAACCAGCTTGAATAAATTGGCGAGCTACGCTGGCCATGAAGGTGTTGGGTAAGTTGGGCAGGGCCAGAAAATAGCCTTCGACTGCGTTTCCCAGGGACAGAAGTTCTTCAATCGAGCGATCGCTAGAGACGCCGCCGGGGAGTTCTGCAACGGTTCTCCCTTCCTGGCAGGCTTCGATAGCTGCATTAACATTGAGTCCTTTGCTGGCGTAGGCATAGCCTTGGCGATCGCCGACGGCGACCCAGCGCATTTCCTGTTTGAGGGTGAGTAAGCGGGCTGCTGCCTGGCCGAGGCCGCCAAACCCTAAAATTCCCACCTGAATTGGTTTGCTAAACTGTGTTGCCTTCATGAATCCACTTTTTCCTTGCTGATAGCGCAACTTCCTATTATCCCTAAGCGGCAAGGACAAATTCAACTCAGCATTCAGAACTCAAGGGGGGGATGGGGGGGATTGTGGTGAGAAGGTAAATGGGACTGTATCTGCGGTTTAGGGATTGCCTGCGAAACCGAAGAGTTTAGCGAGACCGCCGAGGATAGCAACAATGAGTCCGATGAGAATGCCGCGACTGATAAATTCTTGAGAGTCTACCCGCTTGCTCAATCCGTCTACTTTCTCTTCTAAACGGCCCACTCCGACTTTTAGATCGGTTACGTCTTTTTGCAGGGTGTCGAGTTTTTGGTCAACGTGCTGCTGCATCCCGTCTAGTTTTTGGTTAAAGTCTCGCTGTATCCCGTCTAGTTTTTGGTCAAAGTCTCGCTGCATCCCGTCTAGCTTTTGGCTAATCTGGGTGAGGACTTCTTTGATATCGACTTCATAGCTGACTGACATGAGGTTATCTCCCAAATTATCTGACTAGTTTTATTATCACCTGGAGTAAGTTCGCCGAATGTTTGGATGGGATAGGCGATCGCCAATTCAAATTGTGAGAGGAAATGATTAGGGATTGCCGGCGAAACCGAAGAGTTTAGCGAGACCGCCGAGGATAGCAACAATGAGTCCGATGAGAATGCCGCGACTGATAAATTCCTGAGAATCTACCCGCTTACTCAATCCGTCTGCTTTTTCTTCTAAACGGCCAACTCCGACTTTTAGATCGGTTACATCTTTTTGGAGGGTGTCGAGTTTTTGGTCAACGTGCTGCTGTATCCCGTCTAGCTTTTGGTTAAAGTCCCGGTGCATCCCGTCTAGTTTTTGGTTAAAGTCTCGCTGCATCCCGTCTAGCTTCTGGTCAAAGTCTCGCTGTATCCTGTCTAGCTTTTCGTCGTTGCGGTCTAGCTTTGATTAATCTGACCAAGGACTTCTTTTAGATCGACTTCGTAACTAACTGACATAGGGTTATCTCCAAATTATTTGGCTGGTTTTATTTTTACTGAAAGGTCACCTGCTGTTTGCATGGGATAGGCGATCGCC
>JAAUTE010000060.1 GCA_012031815.1 Chloroflexaceae bacterium | reverse complement strand
GCGATGAAGGCAGCGATCAGTCCTAGCAGCGGAACCAGCAGGGGGGGCTGACCAAGCAATGAAGGTAGCTTGCCAGGCGGCTAGATTCAAGCGGCGATTTTCCGGTTCTCTCGGCCGTAGGGAGAGAGTCGCAGCGTCACTGTCTGCCAGCCAGGCAACGGTATTAAGCAGGAGATCGCCGTTGAGTTGTTGGTTAAACCAGCCGTTGGTCGCAAAGGTTGAGTTACCAATCACGACTAAGCGGGATTTCTCGCTGCTGTCCGTTGGCTCAGTCTCGTTGTCTGATTCTTCCGTCGCTTCTGGGCTAGCGGATTCGGTCTGTGCTTCTGGGGTTGTCTTAGAGCGAGCGGTGTCTGGAGAAGCGGGCGATCGCGTCAACACCACGCCTAAATCTAGGGGGCCTTGAACATCCTCATTGGGGTCGAAAGCCACTTCCTCTGCGGTTAAATTGCTCTCAGCCCAGCTTTGATCGTTGGTAATCAGGAGACTGACCGCTTCCACGCCTTCCACTTCCTCGGTGGCGATCGCCGCGAGAAGGGAAATACGGAGATACCGTTGCTGAAATCCTGGGTAATGGGATGATCGCCGTAACTCGTGACCAAAGGAAAGGCCGGGCCAAAGCCAATCTGGTTGCCAATGCCAGAGGCGTCAATAATTAGGCGATTGTCCAGGGTGATACCCCAATCTTTTAATAGCGGTGTCAGGGCCGAGTCAATGGTGGGATCGAGCAACAGCAACAGGCTGCCCCCGTCCGCCAGAAACCCGTTGAGGGCCGTCACTTCTCCATCCAATAAGGGACGCTGGGGCCCGGCAATAACGATCGCAGTCGCATCTTCAGGAATCGAGCCAGATTGGGCTAAATTCAGGGGCTGCACTTGATAGCCGCGATTTTCTAACCCGGCAACGGCTTCGGAGAGGCTGGCTTCCCCTTCACTCAGTGGGGGTTCCCCGTGGCCCTGGAGGAAATAGACCACGGCTGTCCGGTCTTGCTGGATTTTTTGGATGGCGTTGGTCAGTTGGGTTTCTGAGAGGCGCTGTGCTTCACTAAGGGTCTGTACGGGCTGCTGCTCATCGCCATACTCCACAAACACCTCTCCCTCGGTTTGAACCTGAAAAGCTTCGCTCAAGCCCACTTCCGCCCTGGGATCAACATATTGAAACTGGAAATTCTCTGGGTTATGGCGCTGGTAATTCTGGAGGAGTTTACGGTCTTGGGGGTTGGGAACTTGCTCAAAAACCCAAACTTTCAAAGGTTGAGATAGGTTTTTGACAATTTCCTGGGATTGGGGAGCGAGGGTGAACAGTTGCCCTTCTGTAAGATCCACCGACTCGCCAAACCGCAGGATTAAGAGGTTAACGATCGCCAAAATCAGCCCTAGAGAAACCGTGGCGGCGATGGCGTTGGTTCCGGCCTGGGTCGAGCGCTTGCCCCAAAATCCGCCGGAAGTGAGCAATAAATAGCCCAGCCAGCCCAGGAAAATGACACCGCCCGCGATCGCCAATCCCAGGTACAGGGGCGTCCATTGCCCAGCGGTCAGCCGGGCCACCAGACCAGCAGTAACCAGAATAAAACCGGGAACAAAGAGAAATTTCAGGAGTTTTGCAGTTTCATCGTCGCGGTCATGGGCGATCGAACAGTGAGCAGGCAGGAATTAGGCGCGCTGAAACCGGAGGGCTTCGATGGCCTGGGCGGTGAGAAACAACCCTAGAATAATGTAGCTCGCAAACAGCACTAATCCCGCCGGATCGAAGATTCCCTGCACGAAATTATTGTAATCGCTCCAGCAAAGGAAAGATGTCCCCAACGCGGCTCCCAGGGGCCCGCCGACCAAAAGGGCGACTAAATCCACGACCCAGAGCATCAAAATCAGAGAAAAGGTCAAAATTGCCGCCAAAATCGTGCTATCAGTCAAGGAAGAGATAAACATCCCCAAAGATAGCACCGACGCTGCCAACAAAATTAATCCCAGGTGGGCCAGCAGGGGCACCAAGGGAGGCACGGGCGGATTGGCACCGCTAAAGGCGATCGCTTCGTAGATGACGATAGGAACCAGTAAGGTCATAAAAAAGAACAAAACACCCATTAATTTGCCGAGAGCAACGGCCCAATTGGTAATGGGCGAGGTAGCGAGCAATTCCAGGGTGCCGCGCTTGCGTTCTTCTGCGTAGAGTCCCATGGAGAGCATGGGCAGGATGAACAACACCAACGACCCCATCACCCCAAAGAAAAACCGCTGAAATTCGTAAGCAACATCAACGGGCGGGGACGGCAGCCCAAGCTGTTCGTTCTGAGCGATTTGCTGAATGACGCCTTGGGGGCCAAGCAAAACATTAACGAAGAAAAAGCCGGAAATAAACCAAAATACTGCGGCAATAACGTAAGCTAGCGGAGAACCAAAGTAACTCTGTAATTCTTTGCGGAAAATCGCCAAAATATTGTAAAACATAGCTTAATTAAGGGGAACTTACTAGCACACCTCGGCGCTGACCTTTCCTACTTTAGCCGAGGATGCGATCGCACTGACGCGGCTTTTTCTAAGGAATGGGATCGTGGACGGTGACGAGTTTGCTACCGTCGGGAAAAGTCGCTTCCACTTGAACTTCCCGTAGCATTTCGGGAATGCCATCCATTACGTCATCGCGACCTAGAAGGGTGGTTCCGTAGTGCATTAATTCCGCAACTGTGCGACCGTCCCGGGCCCCTTCGAGGATGGCAGCGCAAATGTAGGCAACGGCTTCCGGGTAGTTGAGTTTTAGGCCCCGTGCTTTGCGCCGCTCAGCCAGGAGTGCCGCTGTAAAGATGAGCAGTTTGTCTTTTTCCTGAGGACTTAGTTGCATAGGAACTCCTCCAAAGCCGGGATAATCTCGTCTAGTTGCGTAGACATCTCCAAAAATTAGGTTCCGATCCAGGCAACATCAGAATGTTAGTTCTTTTGCTGAAGATGTCTCGTAATTAGGGGCAGTAAATCTTGAGTTATTGTATCCCAACCCACCGCTAAATCCGGTGCTAAGCCCTGTTATCCTCGTTAAAATCCCTGAAGGTTCCAACCGCCAATCTTTCTCCCAAACCCTTATCTAGATTGGTTTTCCGGTTTTGGCGATGTCTGATGCAATGGCTGAATCACTCCAACTAATTACTAAGCCACTCCTATCAGTGGGCGAGCGACTCCTATCAGTGGGTCAGTCCCTTGTATCAGCGGGTGAGCGACTCCTATCAGCGGGTCAGTCCCTTGTATCAGTGGGTGAGCGACTCCTCTCAGTGGGTCAGTCCCTTGTATCAGTCTGTAAGTCACTTCTATCCCGGATAGCGCCACTCCCATCAGTATCCAGGCGACTTCTACGAGGGAATTGATCGCCCCTTTCCCTAACCCAATCAATTCAAGCGGTAGCCAATTCTTTCTCAAGACTGATGCGAGCGACCTTTAATAAGCGCCAAAGGCCACGCGATCGCTTAAAGTAAGATGTAGCGGCTAATTCAATGGCACGCTCCCCAAACCTAATCCTGGCAAGGTTTAACGATGACTGACTACATTCCTCCCGCCGACGGGGACTTCAATACTTTGAGGATGAGGATGGGGTCAAGACAGCCTACTGCTCTTTTTATCACTTCTTTTATCACTTTTGGATCGCTGTTGATAGTTCGAGCGTTTAAATCTCTTTGGCAGCGTGTGTTTGATGCTCAGGTTGCTAACAGTTTCTCTAGAACGCGACATAAGAGCAGTTGATTTTAGTAAAACCCTTACTGAGAAACAGTTTCCAGGGTTATTTCTAACACCAAATTGCCCGTCTCTGATAGAACAGCGTTAACCTCAAGCACCCGATCGAGGAGCTTTGAAGGATTAGGTTGGAGAGGAGGAGGAACAGGCAAGTTAAGTTCTAAATGGGTATGCAAAGAAGTGTGAACGATGCAGGCGTCGAGCGCCACGGCGAATATACTGAATTCACAGGCGGTCTAACCACTCAAATGAAGGTTTTAGGCGGACTTGGGAAGGACTAATCCCCCTGGAAAGGGATCTTAGCCAGACTTGGTCGGTCTAATTCTTCTAAATGGGGATCTTAGGCAGCAGCTGTCAGTCTAATAAATAGTTAGGCTGCTTAAGCTCCTGGTAGGAGTGCAACTGAATTTCATCTGTTTTAATCAGATTTCAGTTGGCTGGAAACTAGTGTTTGAGGTGATTACATTAAGTTAGAATATGCGAGAAAAACTTTGAAGCCAGAACAAAATTAAGCAATGAAAATCAGATCTGCTACCCTTGATGATGTAGCGGTCATTTTCTTATTCATCCAAAAGAAAGCAGAATTTGACCGAAGCGTTGGCGCATTTTCTGGAATATTGCAGACTTCCGAAGACAAAATACGCAAAACACTTTTTGGGAAAAATTCCTTTTTTTCTTAACGTTTTGTTTGTCAGAGCTTTCAGAGATTGAGATCGGTTTCGCGTTATATGGATTCAGATATTCATCATTTGTTGGTCAGCCAAGCATTTGGCTTGATGATCTATATGTAAATGAAGATTGGAGAAATCAAGGGGCAGGGGCAGTATTAATGGATCATCTTGCTCAAATTGCCAAGGAAAACGGCTGCACCCATCTTGCCTGGAATGCTGATGCTCGAAATACTCGCGGACTTGGTTTTTATCATCGGCTAGGCGCAGAAATTATGGAACAGCATGGAAATCGATGTTTTTTGAGGTGGGTTCCTTGACCGGATGCATAAGGATTTGGCTGGAACAGACTGTTTAGGATTTCAAAGGGAATTTCTTATGCTTAAAGGAAGGACTGTGCGGATTGCTCGTCCAACCGATCACTTAGATGAGGTTGTCAGATTTTACACCGAAGGGTTAGGGCTTAAAATCCTTTCTCATTTTGAAGAGCACGAAGGGTTCGACGGTGTAATGATTGGAATCCCAGGAGAACCTTACCACTTTGAGTTCACGCAGCAACGAGGACACTTTGTTGGTCGCGCTCCAACACAAGATAATCTGATCGTTTTTTATCTTCCTGATCAACAAGAGTGGCAACGTACTGTTAAGCAAATGAAAGCGATTGGGTACGAACCTGTAAAATCTTACAATCCATATTGGGCAGAAAGTGGAGTAACTTTTGAAGATCCAGACGGCTACCGTATCGTCCTACAAAACGCTCCTTGGGAGACGTGATCTGCCAGCCGCCTAACAACGCCCATGCACACCGGCCGCTGAGAGTTGATCGGTTTGATGCAAAGGTTATCTGCGGCGAGTGATGGGCAACGTTAGAAATTCTCTCCGCCACTAAGGTTTAGTCGATTTGACTCAAGGCTAGATCTTTACAGAGTTTGTCCCTGTGTTGTCAAATTTGCTAACCTACCAGAGATCTAATCAGGGCAGTGCAGCGGACGGGGTTGCGATCGCAGAAGTATTTTCCAAATATGGCGAACATTATGTTCATTCTGTTTTTTTTATCAGTTGTGTTATGGGTAAAGGCTAAATAGCCTAATCTTGAATCTATCCTTTTTAGCTCTATAAAGAGAAGTTAATGTTATCCTTTTTGTAGAAGGTTTTGAGGATAGGACACGATGAAAAGTCGTAGCTTCACAGTTATTCTCTATAAAGAAGATGGTATGTATGTTGCTGAATGCCCAGAGGTTGGCACGGTTGATCAAGGGGAAACAATCGAACAGGCGATCACAGGTTTGAGAGAGGCTACGCGGTTATATTTAGAAGAATTTTCTTTGCCTGAAACTTCTCCTAGATTTGTGACTAGCATTGAGGTCAACTATGCCTAAAATGCCACGAGTCTCAAGCAGAGAAGCAATTCGGGCATTGGAACGCTTAGGATTCGAGCAAGTTCGTCAAACTGGTAGCCATGTTGCCATGAAGAAGGAAATCGAAGAGGGCGAAATTGGTTGTGTTGTTCCTGTGCATCGAGAATTGAAGGCTGGTACGTTGAGCGGAATTCTTAAACAAGCACGAGTCAGGAGCGAAGAGTTCATTAAAAGTCTGTGAGGTTTAACAGCACCGATTATGCCCTGACGGGTGGCTTGTATTCTATGGATCGCGCTGGGGCTGAACTTGAAGTATAACTGGAGAACAATTGATTAGAGGACTTAAGAAAGCTGGCTTTGCAGTTGCCAGAATTAAAGATGGTTCCTGCTTGCTACCATTCCACCTCAACGTTCGTCAACCAAAACTTGATGGTAGCGCTCCTGAAGTAGTGATAATTCCATTATGGAACCTCCCGTCGAGAGGACAATCTCAGTGATGCTCAATGCTCTTACTAGAGCCAAACTCTCGGTTTCACAAAAGCCTGTCTGAGCAGTTCCTGGTTAATCAGTTCACAAACCGCCACAAACCACTGTCGCGCTTCTGCGCTGGACGGCCCGCGATAGCGACAGAGCAATCCTTGAGCCAGGGTTTGGGTGACGCCCCCCTTGCCCTTGACGGGGCTGTTCCTGCCAGATTTGGCGCGCTTTCGCGATTAATGTTGCTGAAACCGGTTTTCCCAGCCAAGTTAAGCTGCCAACTACCGGATTTCCTCCCAATCCGTGGGGGCTGTAAAAAATTTCTTCACTGCCGGGAAGCCACTGTCGGTCGATCCACAACGGCCTTTCTCCCTGCCAAATTTCCGTATGCGATCGCCAATGGCCGCGATCGAAAATTTCTGCCCTGGCGGTACGGCCAAAGCGCACAATTTCCCAGCCCAACCAGTAGGCCGTTGGCGCTAGATTGACCCGCAAGATTTGCCAGAAATCAGCCCCGTTAAAAATAATGGTTTCTTGGGGCAGCCATTGGAGTCCGGCGTCGGCTTCTAGGTGAATTTCCACGGTTTGCTGGGCTAAGCGTCCGTCACTGCCATAAACTTTACCGGCGCTAGCGGTTGTCATTAAGGCTTGGGCTTGGGGTTTCAGGCAAATGTTTTGGGTGAGAACATCGCCGCCCACAATCCCCCCTGCCGTATGCAAAATCACGCTGTGACAAATCGCTTTGCCGCCCGGATAAAACGGCCGCTGCACCTTCAAGGGCGCGATCGCCAAAACATCGGGCCAGGTTTTTCCCTGGCATGGTGATAAACGAGCGATAAATTTCCCTGCCAACTAGTCAAGGTAAAAGTCAAAAAATAAGCAAAAACGACCTTAAAAACGAGGACGGGTTGCAGAAGCTTGACTGCGGGCGATGGCCGCATTGTAGGCGGCTTCGTTGGCTTGCAGGGATTTGGAGAAATCCACGATAGGACGGGGATAGTCTACGCCCAGAATCACCTGATAGCGCTTTTGCTCCTCCAGGGTTAGTTTTCCGGGTTCATGAATTTTATCCCCCGGAATCTGGCCTAATTCTGGGAGCCAATGTTTAATATACTCGCCTTTGGGGTCGTAATCCCTGGATTGTTTGAGAATGTTGAAATAACGAAACCCGCGAGCATCATTGCCAACGCCTGCGGTGTAGTTCCAGTTGCCCCAATTGCTGCAAACGTCGTAATCAACCAGCAGCGATTCAAACCATTCCGCGCCTATTTGCCAATTAATCCCCAGATTTTTAGTGAGGAAACTGGCCACATTTTGTCGCCCCCGATTGGACATAAACCCAGTTGCCCCAATCTCCCGCATATTGGCATCCACCAGAGGATAGCCCGTTTTTCCCCACTGCCAGCGCTCACATCTCTCCCAATCTTCCTGCCAGGGAATCTCAATCCCCTGTAAACCCGATAACCGGAAAAGGCGATCGCCATGTTTAGCCGCCATGAAGCGGAAGAAATCTCGCCAGATCAACTCAAAAATCAGCCAATACGTCGAATCATTCTTGACCCGCTGCTCCTCGTAGCCTTGAACCTGCTCGTAAATGTAGCGAGGCGAAAGAGAGCCTAAAGCCAGCCAGGGAGAGAATTTAGAAGAATAATCCGCCCCTAACAGTCCATTGCGGGTTTCTTTGTAGGTTTTCAGCCGATCTTCCTGCCAAAAATAGCGGTCTAGACGTTTCAGTCCTTCCCTTTCTCCCCCCCGAAACCGCAGAACTGCCCGTTCGTCCCAGGATGGCGGCGCTAGTCCCAAGGCGGCTAAATCGGGTAATTCTCCCGGCTCCAGGTCGGGTAAAGCCGGAATTTGAGTGGGTACAGGCAGCGATGGTCTAATTTGGCTTTTTTCTCAACCTGCTTGCGAAAATTGGTGTAAAGTTCCGGAATCTCCCCAATGGCAAAGGGCAAATCCTGGGGGTGATAGAGCGTTGCTCCCCAAAATCCCCGAAAGTCTACGCCTAATTCCCTCAAAGCTTTGCTTAATCGACGTTCAACCCGACACTCTTCCGAGGTCACCTCCTGTTGATAATAAACCGCCTCGATTTGTCCTTCTCGAACCAAAGCGGGAATCACCACTTCCGGCAAGCCTCGCCGCAGGATCAGCTCGCTCCCCAACTGCCGCAACGACGCCCGTAAATCCGCCAGACTCTCCAGGAGAAATTGCCCCCGATAAGCCCCGGTTTTCGCAAATCCATAGCGAGTTTGACCAAATTGCCTCGGATCAAAACAATAGCAAGGAATGGCGATCGCACCTGCCTGTAGAGCGCGGGAGAGGGGTGCGTGGTCGTGAAGCCGCAGATCGTTGCGATACCAGATGAGAATGTGTTTTCGGGACATTATCCTTAATTATACCAACTATTTCCAGGATACCCAGAAAAATGAATCATTCTATCCCTCAAACAGCAGAATCTCCCCGGCGACGGTCGCGAGATTAAGGCGAAGACAAAAACCGAATGCGAGGAACCCAGGGATCTTCCACCCAACCAATGCCGCTAAATCCCCAGCGCTTGAGGGTTGCTTTGAGCTGCATAGACGATACTGATTCAATGACAAAACGTTCTGCCAAACCCGCAGCATGTTGGTTAAGATAGCTCAGCGCCTCGGAATATTCCCTAAAAACCAGCAAATAACTCAAATCTGACCGTTCCGCCACCGGATGGGCCAGAAGATAGCGACCGTCAAACTTAGAGCGAACCAAATAGCGAACTTCAGACAACATAACCAGACAAACAGCTTAGGTAGCCATTGTAACGCCTTCATTTCCTCTCCCAAACTTCGTCATAATGAGATAGCTTCAGCCCGACTGCCATGGCCAAACAACGACTCGATAGCTTATTAGTCGATCGCCAACTGTGTTCCTCCCGCCAGCAAGCCCAACGGGCGATCCGCGCCGGCCAGGTTAAGGTTAACAGCCACATCATCGATAAACCCGGCACCGAAATCGACCCCAATTCGGCGATCGAAGTCCGGCAAAAACCGCCTTACGTCTCCCGTGGCGGCGAAAAGCTCGCCCAAGCCCTGAAACTGTTTCCCATCATGGTTGCTGGACGAATTTGCCTGGATGGCGGCATATCCACGGGCGGGTTTACCGATTGCTTGCTCCAAGCCGGGGCGAAACGGGTCTATGGCATTGATGTCGGCTACGGTCAGGTTGCCTGGAGCCTGCGCCAAGACCCGCGTGTTATCCTCCACGAGCGCACCAACCTGCGGCACCTAACTCCCGAAGTTTTGTATGGCAATAACCCGGCGGCTGACCTGGGCGTCGTGGACGTTTCCTTTATTTCCCTCACCAAACTCCTCCTGCCGCTGAGTAACCTGCTGAGTTCTCCCAAAGAGCTAATTTTGCTGGTAAAACCCCAGTTTGAAGTCGGACGCGCCCTGGTAGGCAAAAACGGTGTAGTTCGCCATCCCCAAGACCAAGCCAGCGCCATTGAGCAAGTTCTCCAAGCTGCACTGCAACAGGGCTGGCACTACCAAGGTTTAACCCCATCTCCCCTCGCAGGCCCCGCAGGCAACCGAGAATACCTCCTCTGGCTCAACTCGATGCCCGGCTTGATGCCGCCGCCCCCAAGCGAATTGGTGAGCCTCTGTCAAATCACCATTAACTCCACCTGCTAATCACTGACGCTGAGTTCCTTGAATTACCTACTTTCGGTATCGGGATGGGAGATGGTTTCCTGAGTAATTACTTTCTCTTGTTGAGAAATGGGGGATTTCGGCGTAGGGGCCGCCGGTAGATCGACTGGGATTTTGTGTGCCTGTTGTTTTTGTTTATCTCGACTAATCCAAATCTGAATTTGGGGGCCGGAGCTGGCCAAACGCACGACCATTCCGTCTTCTGCTGTCATTTTGGCGATCCGCTGGCCGTTCACGTAGGTTCCATTGGCCCCTAGATTAATCAGCTCCCAAGCCAAGCCATTGCGTCGAATCTCCAAGTGATGGCGAGAAACCACCGCGCTGTAGAGAACAACATCGTTTTGCGATGACCGCCCCACTCGTATCTTGGCTTGTGGCTCAAATGTCCAGTTCTGGACTGGTATCCCTTTCACTGGATGCAGTAGAGATAGAGTAATCACCGACTTTCCATCTTGTAGAGATTGCAGAGTAGCTTCAGGAGCTTATATCAGTTTATATATTAGGATTAAAGTCAGTTTTGCTAAATTGTTTGTTCTACATTCTACAGAATTTACCGCTGTCTTTGCGAATTCTTGGATTTAAAGCGCCGGGGCGTCCCGCTGTTGAGTCTCCCTCGCTAGCAGAACGCCTCCTAGAAGGGCGATGGTCTGTCTACTCTAGAGAATGCCCGCGTTGGTTAGTCCTAAGATAACGCCCGCTCCCAAAACATGGCCGAAGCTCGTGGTGGCCAGCAATTCAGGAACGCCAAAGTTATCACCCAGCATGGGCGTCAGTAGGGGAATCTCCGGGCCTTTGCCGGGATTTTGAATCGAGAAGCGCCCAATGGCGATCGCAATTAAATTGCAGATAATCATAATTGCACCAATGGACAAACTCCAGCTCGGCGTGCGGGGAGTAGGGGCTTGTAGGGCAAAAAACAGATTGCTCGTCCAGAGGAAAGTAAACAAGGTTTTGTCTCCTTTTGTTGATAAACTTGAGCTATAAACCAAAAAAATTATAAAAATCTCTGGGAGAACCAGCACTAGTTTTGTTTGAATAATTAACAAATCCCCCCACTGCCCAGTACAAACAAAAACGTATCTCCCGGACAATTTACCCCTTGGGAGCGGTTTTCCCCGTCAATTCCGCCCCAATTCTCTAGAGTCGCTCTTCGGGTAAAAATTATGGCAGGACTGGCTTTTCCCGCATCCCCCATAAAACACTGACTCGGCTGAAGTAAGTCGCAGGTGCCAATCACTTCAACCGAATCCTAGGGCGATCGCGGGATTTAAACTGTTCCTGATTTTTTGAAAACCTGACAGAACGTTTGCAGACGGAACCTGCTGCCTAGAAGAAATGGGGCTGGTGACGGATTAAATTCAAAAACTCCTCGCGGGTTTTTGCTCATCTTGAAAAACACCCACCATCGCGCTAGTCACTGTCCAGGAACCGGGTTTTTGAACGCCACGCATAACCATGCACATGTGAGTTGCTTCCATGACCACAGCCACGCCTTTGGGATCCAGGATGGCTTGAATGGTTTCGGCAATTTGTCGAGTCAGACGTTCTTGAACCTGCAAGCGGCGGGCATACATGTCTACAACCCGGGCCAGTTTGCTCAAGCCAATTACTTTTTGGTTGGGAATGTAGGCTACATGAGCTTTCCCCATAAAGGGCAGCATGTGATGCTCGCAAAGGCTGAAAAAGTGTATGTCCCGCACCAAGACCATTTCATTGTGACCCTCGTCAAAAATCGCATTGTTGACGATATCTGCTAGAGACTCGCGGTATCCCTGGGTCAGGAACTGCATGGCCTCCGCCACCCGTTTAGGGGTTTTTAGCAGTCCTTCGCGCTCTGGATCTTCGCCTACACTTTCCAGGAGGACGCGCACGGCCTCCATCATGTTCTCCTTGGCCTGATCATCGTCGAGGGCAGGAGCGACCAACGCTTGCTGGCCATTGTGGGTATTGCGATCGGGACGAGAAACGAGATTGTTCGGGCTGCTGCGGCCATTGCTGTCAGGATTATGTTGTCCGTTGGCGGATTCGGGCGCAACATTGGAACTGTTCAAAGAAGCTATGGACATAATCAATTCCGTCAAGTTGTCAGCTAGAAGGTTCAGTCAAACTCAGTTGGGCTGTGGAGTTCCTCAGCCTCAGCACTCGCACAGAATTGCGGCCCTAGACCGCTGGGCTGTGCTGGCAACTTGCTACAAAGCCCCAGCACTTGGCAGCAAAGTCATTTGCTCTACGACAGCGCATCGGGGGAGTAACACGGCTTGCACGATCGCCTGGGCGACGGCTTCGGGGGTTAACATGGCCGAGCGATCGAGATTGGCCTGGACAGTGTCGCTATCCCAAAGGGGTGTGGCAACTGCCCCAGGAGAAATAATCATCACTCGGATGCCGTGGCTGCGCTCCTCCACCGCTAGGGTTTTACTAAAAGCCACTAAGCCCGCCTTACTAACACTGTAAGCCCCCCAATCGGGAAAGGCGCTACTGGCGGCAATTGAGGCGACGTTAATGATGCTTCCTTGGCGATCGCGCAGGGCGGGTAGGACACCTAGGGTTCCTTGAAAGACGCTGGTTAAGTTAAGGTCGAGCACCTGCTGCCAGTCTTTGAGGGAGGTTTGGCTGAGGGGATTGGTGTAGCCCATGCCAGCACTGTTGACCAAAATGTCAATGGGGCTAAAATCAGCGGCAATGGCCGCTAAAGCCCGCTGGGTTTGGGACAGCTCGGACAAATCTACTGTATAGGTTTTCACGGTTCCCCCGGCCTGCTCGATGGTCGCTTTCACTGCCGCTAACTTGTCCTGGGAACGCCCCACTAAAGCGACACCGATTCCCGCTTGAGCAAAGGCGATCGCCGTGGCTCGACCAATACCGCTACTGGCTCCAGTGATAATGGCGCGTAAAGCTGGGGGAGAAACGGTCATAAGCTTAAGTAATCGTTAAAGCGGTGGTTCAAGCCATTGTGGGCTGAAATTAACCTAGATGATGGGTCAGCCTGCCGATTTAGCCCCAGGGGACTGTCCGCCGGGGACACAATCAGGGCTGTGCGGAATTGCTAGCCTGAGGCTAATTGGAAGCGGTAAAGCGGTAAAAACTTGCCTTGTAACCCATCGGGGACAAGATTGCCTCGATTGTCCAGATTGACTTGCTGCAACGGTTTCAGCTTAGCGGTTGAAGATTAAAAGAGTGTTAAAAATGCTTGCCTCGGACATTATACCATTGCCTATTCCTGTGGTTCTTGGAAGATTTGTGCTACTAAACCGCCCTTTCTAGGAAGCGACCGAGGTGGCGAAATTTTTGGTAGCGGAGCTGGCGACGCTGTTCGGGACTCATTTGGAGCAATTCTTCGAGGTTTTCCTGGAGAGCGGCCTTCAGAACGGCAGCGGCTCCTAAGGGGTCGCTATGGGCGCTACTGCCGGGTTCGCAGAGGATTTGATCGATGATGCCCAGGGCTTTGAGGTCGGTGGCGGTAATTTTAAGGGCAATGCAGGCAGATTCGGCTTTGCTGGTATCTTTCCAGAGAATGGCGGCGCAGGCTTCTGGGGTGGCCACGGTGTAAACCGCATGTTCAAACATCAGCAGGCGATCGCCGACGCCAATGCCCAAGGCTCCGCCCGACCCCCCTTCGCCGATGACCGTACAGATGATCGGCACGTCTAAATTAAACATTTCCCGTAAGTTGCGGGCGATCGCTTCTCCCTGGCCGAGCCGTTCGGCTTCAATCCCGGCCCAAGCACCGGGGGTATCGATAAAGGTGAGGATGGGCATCTCAAAGCGATTGGCCTGTTCCATCAGCCGCAGGGCCTTGCGATAGCCGCCGGGGGGAGGCCATGCCGAAGTTGCGGGCGTACATTATCTTTGGTATCCCGACCTTTTTGGTGGCCGAGCATGACCACGGGACGCCCGCCTAAACGGGCAATACCGCCCACTAACGCCGGATCGTCACTGCCGAGGCGATCGCCATGTAGCTCAACCACTCGTCGCTAATCGCTTGAATATAGTCGAGGGTGCTAGGGCGGCGGGGATGGCGAGCCAGTTGCAGGCGCTGGGCTGGGGTGAGGGCGCTGAAAATTTCTTGACGCAACTGGGCCGATCTGGCTTCTAGTTGAGAAATTTGCTCGGAAATGTCGACGTTGTTAACTTCGGCAAGCTCGCGGATCTGCTGAATCCGGGACTCCAGCTCGTGAAGCGGTTTTTCAAATTCCAATAAAAAAGTACGGCGTTCGGGTTTGGACATAGGGTGGCTTTTGGGAAATAAACACAGAGCAGTCGTCTCGGCTCGCGCCTTGCCCCTGGATTTAATGGCAGCCGACTCCATTATTGTAAGGCCCCCGGTCAGGGCGATCGCCGCCGGGCCTGGCCAAGCTTCCCCAAAACCTGAATAACTCTCGCCTAAGTCCTTAAACTTCGGTTGTCCCTGGAGGGAATTGGCGAAAGACTAGAGTTGGAAATTGAAAGAAAATTGACAGGGAAGTAAGGCAATGTCCTCAATCGTACGCGAATTGCAGGTTATGTGGTACTATCGCCTGCTCGCAGACCGCTGCTCTTGAGGCAGGGGAGCGTGAAACCAATCATTACTTGGCTGCTAGGAGAAAATCCCGCTCGTCTAGCAAGTTTAACCCCGGCGCGGTTAGCGATCGCCTGTCGTCTCATGCATTATCGCTGGCGTATTTTGCAGGAACGCTATCTTGGCTGCGAGCAGAACCAGAACTATCAGCGCCTGCTCGCCCGCCTGGGGTCAGTGGTATTGCAGCGCCCTTCCTTGGGGGCCTGGGCTGCCCAAAGCTGCGAGCGTCGGTGGGAGATGCTGAATTTACTGTCTCAATTCCTGCAATCGAGGTTGCATAGCGATCTTTACCTCCGCAGACAATTGATGTGGATTGCTCCCCATACTCCGCAACTGCAATTGCGCTATTCCCTACTGCTGGCAACCTGTGAGGAATATTTTCTGCGATCGGTTCGCAATCTACCTTTGTTGACCTATCATTTCATCCATTTTTTGTCCTGCCGGCCCCGCAGTAACGATTTACTCAATTTGCTTACAGAAGACATTGGGTTCGATCTGGCCGATTGTCAGATTCTGGTGGAGCAACAACAGCAAATCAACTGGGAAGAACATCAAGTATTGCGGCTTGCCCTTCAGCAACAGGTGGAGCGTCAGGTCACTGACTCTTTGGGAAGCCTGGCTGGGCGCTGGCTACAGCTACATTTACAGGGTTGCTCTCAAACGGCGATCGCCGCAACTCTCAATTTACCCGCGAACCGGGTGGAACGACTGCGGGAGCAGACTCTTGAGCGGGCGAGAATGTTGCTGCCGACCCGCCGCCAGCCCTAAAGCACCGATTCAGTAATAAACCAACGAAGTCAAATGAGCTAAAACAGCGATTTACTAATCAATAGCGCTAAATCGACGTTCTAGAAACATTTGGTAAACTTAATTATTTTTTGCCTGTAGAATATAAATTTCGCAGATGGCGCAAATGCTTGAGGCCGTGGCGGAAATGCTTGAGTTTTCGGATTAAATGCTTGAGTCGGTGGCAGAAACGTTTTAGTCTCTGGCAGAAACGTTTTAGTCTCTGGCAGAAACGTTTTAGTCTCTGGCAGAAACGCTTAAGTCAGTGGCGGAAACGCTTGAGTCTTTGGCGGAAACGTTTGAGTCCGTGGCGGAAGTGCTTGAGTCTTCGGATCAAACGCTTGAGTCTGTGGCGCGGCGTTAACCTATAAGCGATCGCTATTTGGGCATTGATTGCTAAGACCTGAAATTTTGTCCCACTGCTATTAGCTAGAAAAAGAGGGGCCAGGAATTGAGAAAACTACCTGACCCCCCGTAAGACAAGGATTAATTAAGCAAAGACAAAGTTTGTGGCGCTCAGGCTACTGACTGGAACTCCTAAGAGGAGGGCCAGGGTGTTGCCACCGAGGGCGATCGCCGTGGTGCCGTCCGCTTCGCTCAGGGCCAAATCGCCAAAGCTTGTCCCGACGATACCGATGCCAATGACATCTTCACCGACGGTAAAGTCAGTGATGGTGTTGGGTTGGAGGGGGGTTTCGGCATTGGCAATCCAGAACTCATCAGCTCCGGAACCGCCCGTAATCACGTTGTCGCCGCCCACACCCGCAAAGATCAGGTCATCGCCCGCACCGCCAACAATGCGATCGCCCGTACCGAGGAAGAAGCTGTCATCACCCGCACCACCGTACAAGCGACTGCCGCCTTCGCTCAAGCTGGCATCCAGGAGATCGTTGCCACCGTTGCCAAAAGCGCGATCGCACTGCCAACCAGAATTTCATCCTCGCCAGCACCGCCGTAAAGACGGTTACCGCCATTGCCGACCGTGGCATCCAGAATATCGGAACCCGCTGCCGCGAAAAGGCGATCGTTTGTGCCAGCAAAGGTTTCATCGTTGCCAGAACCACCATAGATACGATTGGTTCCCAGGCCCGTAGTCGCATCGACCAAATCGCTGCCCGCACCCACAAACAGCAGATCGTTGAGGCCGTCAAAACCATCCTCAGGCAGGGCCGCATCAAAGATGTCATCATCGGGACTTCCAAAAACTGGTTCCGGGGGCAGCAGCGTTTCCACCAGCACTTCAGCATCGTCAAAGGTAAGCAGTTCAATCTCACTGAGGGTATCTATTTCCCCGCTGATGAGGCTAGTTACCAGCAATCCGCTAGCGTCGATCGCGATGGAGAAGTCTCCTTGCAGCCCGGTGAAGATCGCCGTGTCAAAGCCATCACCACCAATCAGGGTATCGTTGCCTGTCCCGCCGATAAGGGTATCATCGCCGCCGCGACCGTCTAGGAGGTCGTCGAAGGCTAACCCGCTGAGGACGTTGTTACCTTCATTCCCAAAGAGCTGGTCGCCAGCAAAGTTAGACCCACTGACATTTTCAATGCTGATGAGGGTATCAATGCCCGGCGGGCCAACATTTTGTGGGCCCTCGATCGCCAAATCAACGGTTACGCTAGCCCCGGCAAAGGTAAAGAGAGCCGTATCATT
>JAAUTE010000330.1 GCA_012031815.1 Chloroflexaceae bacterium | reverse complement strand
GCTCAAAAATTTTTCGGAAGGGCAAAAGGCAACAGGACAAAAGGGCAAAGGGCTAAGTCCTGGAAGGAAAACCAACAACCCGGAAGCCGAAGTCGGCGTTGCGATCGCCCGGCGAAAGGTGGAGGCGATAGGCAGAACGACAAAACTGCGGAGAGAAGTACCACGAACCACCCCGTATTACACGAAAACGCTTATCTTCTAGGAATTGGGATAGGCTTGGCAAATAGTTTTGATAATGATTTTCATTCGCAATTTTCTCGTCCCAAACCTTCCCATCGGTGGGAGCGCCTGCATAATTTTTATGCCAAGGATCGGCGCACCATTCCCACACATTGCCGTGCATGTCATAAAGTCCAAATGCGTTGGGAGAAAAGCTGCCTACCGGAGCTGTCTTTCCTCGATATTCTCCTTTCTCCTCCTCGGCATAGATGTAATTGGCATTGTAATTAGCCAGCTTCGAGGTGATGGTTTTGCCAAAATGAAACGGAGTTACTGTCCCGGCACGGCAGGCATATTCCCATTGCGCCTCACTGGGTAGGCAGTAATTGGAACCTGTTTTTTGAGATAAACGAGCGCAAAATTCAATTGCATCATACCAGGAAACAGTTTCTACCGGTAACAAATCTCCTTTAAAGTAGGAAGGAGCGGGAGCGAGATCGCGGCCAATTTTCGGCAAGCTTGCTACAAAACGCCATTGAATTTGAGTGATGGGATATTTAGACAAGAAGAAACTAGCAACAGAAACTCGATGCTGCCGGCTTTCCCCGTCGTAGTGCCCAGACTCATCTTCCGGCGAACCCATATTGAAGGAGCCGCCAGGAATTTCGACCATTTCCAAAGCAAATTTATTCCCAATTTTCTCGCTCAAGTATCGAGCTTGATGGCGTTCTCGCTTAATTTCTTGTCCCCTAGCATCTACAGTAATTACTTCAAACTCATAACGAGCCAATTCCGACCGAGAACCAGCAGAAACAGTAATTACTTGATCAGGTAATGTAATGATTACAGGCGAGGTGCGGGCAATGCGTTCAAGTCCTTCAATGGCATCGGAATCTATGGGCGAGATGGCCAGCACACGAATCCAAAACTGTCTTGCTGATTGCCAATCTCTTTTCGCTTCTGCAAGTGCTGCTTCAAATTTTAAGGGTTTTGCATCTTTCAGATCAGCCTGTTTTTCCAACAGAACAAAATGAATTTTGTAAGGTGGTTCCGCTTTGAGACAAGGGGTTTGGATAGGTTTCTGATGAAGGCGATTAATTTCTGGGACACGGCGGTACAAATACCGATCTAATCGTTCTACCGTTGCACAGTTAGCCTCTCCTTGCAGTTGAAATCCCTCTAGCAATGCTGCCGTAAATGAGCCGTGCTGAAGTTCATCAATTTCCCAGGATTGCTGAGTTGCCTTGCAGGAATAATAAGTAATGACACCCTGATGTTCTTCTGTGCTAATTCCCAACCCGCTGCGACTATTTTCGTCTCGGCAGGCATCCAGAAAAAGAACCACATTATCAGCTCCCGAACGGCGCAATCTCTCCGTAATCCAATCCACAGATAAGGCTAAATGCGCCACGTCTCCCGGATCGCTATCGGCAAGCATCAAATAATCCTTGTCGGCGTCACGCTTGCCGTGGCCTGCAAAGAAAAACCACAGATTATCTTCTGGTTTAAGTAAAGGTTTTTCAAACTGTCTGCGTAAAAATCCGCGCAAATTACCATAGGTCGGCTTTGTTTCTATGGGTGGATTGGTGTCCTGAATCGGCGAAGAATCCTCAGTAAACAAGAAAAACTCGATCAAATTCTGTCTTTTTCTTATTTTTCTCAAACCAGTCCCCCATCGCCTCCGCATCCCGCTTAGCATATTTCAATGCTTTCAGGTTGCTGTAGCGGTTAATCCCAATTGCGATCGCCCAATTTTTAGCCATTGTTTCGCTTGAACTTCAGGGTCATCGCGCCCTTGCCGCCGATTTTAGCGCCTCCCATCCCGAAAAGGCTAATTTTTCCCTCACCGTTAATTTCCACCGACAGCTCAACTTCATCCAGTTGCAACTTTGCCGGTTGCCGCTCGGCTTCCTCTAAAATTTCGTGCATTGCCTGAAGAAAGCCTCTCATCTCTGTTTTTAGCGTTTCTACTTCTACGGCCTGATGGCGAGTGGCGATCGCTTCCGCCTTCACCCCAAACGCTTCCTGACCCAAATAGCCGCCGATGTCGTCACTGCTCCTGGCCCCGTCCGGCCCTGGAATCTTGACAGCTTCCTCCGTGACAATCCGAATAGTTTTGGGCGTTGATTCCAGCATATAAATCCTCAAAATCTCAAGTTTATCCCTACAAACCGGCGCGAAGTCAAGATTTGCTACCATCCAGTTTAAACCAATGAGTGTAGCCCCTGGCAATGCCATCATTTTGCCTAGTTCTGCAATGTTTAGGCGATCGCAAATGGGGGTTTTCTGTAAAGTTACTGGCCGCGCCGCCTTGCCGCTGCGATCGCTAAATTGAACCCAGATCCCTTGAGAAGCCGGCCAATTTACGCTATGACAGATGAGGGAACTGCTCCTGGTCGGGATTTTCGCCTGTCTCCCGAAATTTTCTCTCAGTGCAGGCGTTTTGGAGGTCAATGGTAGAATTTTGGACAGCCGTTTTGGACGTTGCCGAGCAAACCGCGATCGCCCTGGGCAAACAGCTACTGAGCGACTTCAGCCAGCTTCAAATCACCCAAAAACCCGACGGTTCTCTGGTCACCCAAGCCGATAAGTGGGCCGACAGCCGCCTCCGCGAAGCGATCGCCAGTCGCTTTCCCAGCCACGGCATCCTCACCGAGGAAGACGAAAAAATTCTGCCCCCGACCGATTGGTGTTGGGCGATCGACCCCATTGATGGCACAACCAACTTCACGCGCGGACTACCCTTGTGGGCCATTTCCCTGGGACTGCTCTACAAAGGTACGCCTATCTTTGGACTTATCCACCTGCCCAGTTTAAATCACACCTTCCACGGCTTTTGGTACGGCGATTCGGGCATTATCGGCCCCACAGGAGCCTATCTCAACCGCCAGCCCATTCACACCGCCCCTGACGCCCCCTCCCACAACCACTTATTTAATCTCTGCGCTCGCAGTACCGCCATCCTTCAACGCCCCTTCCCTTGCAAAGTTCGCATGGTGGGCGTGGCTAGCTACAACATTCTGCTTGTGGCCGCAGGCGCGGCGATCGGGGGGGTCGAAGCTTCCCCGAAACTTTGGGACATTGCCGCAGCCTATGTCATCCTACAAGCGGCCGGCGGGGTTTATGTCCCCCTGGAACCGGGGCCAGTGTTTCCCCTACCCCTGGGCAAAGACTACAGCCACCGTCCCTTTCCCTGCCTGGCCCTCAGTCGCGCCGAGTTAATTCCTATCTTCAAACCGTTGGTGGCCTTCATCGGCGAAAACGTTATGGCAGCCAGGCAATCTTAAGAAAAGGCGCTTCCCTGGCTGACACCAGCAAAATTATGGCTCCATAAAGGTTTTAGCCCTAGAAACCCAGTTCTCATCTTGGTTAGAGGACGCTGCGATCGCACAACTGAAGAGAATCCGACTTGCCTGCTGTCTAGCCAAAATCCCCCTATCTCCCCATCCCCCACCTCA
>JAAUTE010000059.1 GCA_012031815.1 Chloroflexaceae bacterium | reverse complement strand
AAAATCCCTGGACGGAGCCGTGGGAGAGTCAGCCTAAATATCTCGGCCAGTTAATTTAAGTCAACCATTCGAGGAGCGCTGGTGGCGCTCCTTAATTTTGGCTGCGGCTCAGTGCCCGCTAATCAGGGGCAAAGCAACCATTAAGTCCTCTCCATTTAACCCAGGGATAAACTTTGCGGCGGTAGTTCACAAAAGTTAATATAATCAAATTAACGGCAATAGGTATATGTACTCAGATAAGTCATGCCTCCTGAATTTCCCTGGCTTAGCTCCATAATCGCGCTGCCACTGGTTGCTGCCTTGTTTATCCCCCTCATTCCCGATAAGGAAGGCAAGACGGTGCGCTGGTATGCCCTCGGCGTTGGTTTGTTGGATTTTGCGATCGCGGTTTATGCCGTTAGCAATTATTACGACGTGGGGACGAGCGCGCTGCAATTGAGTGAATCTTACCCTTGGGTGCCGCAGTTGGGTTTGAACTGGTCGGTGGGCATTGATGGTTTGTCCATGCCCTTGTTGGTTCTCTCTGGATTGGTGAATGCCCTGGCGTTGCTGGCTTCTTGGCGGGTCAATCGCAAGCCCCGGCTGTATTATTTCTTGATGTTGGTACTGGCTAGCGCTCAAATGGGGGTGTTTGCGGCCCGCGACCTGCTGCTGTTGTTCCTGATGTGGGAAATCGAGCTGGTTCCAGTTTATTTGCTGATTTCGATCTGGGGCGGTAAAAAATGCCGCTACGCTGCCACCAAGTTTATTCTCTACACGGCGCTGGGTTCGATTTTTATGCTCGTTGCCACCCTGGCGCTAGCTTTCTATGGCAATACGGTGAGCTTCGATCTGACTCAATTGGACCTGAAACACTATCCCCTGGCCCTGGAAGTTCTGGCCTATGCCGGATTTTTGGTGGCCTTTGGCGTCAAGCTGCCGATATTTCCCCTACACACCTGGCTGCCCGATGCCCACAGTGAGGCATCTGCTCCCGTATCGATGGTTCTAGCGGGGGTTTTGTTGAAAATGGGGGGCTATGGCTTGATTCGCTTAAACGTGGAACTGCTGCCCCAGGCTCACATCCAGTTTGCGCCGCTGTTGATGGTTCTTGGGGCGATTAACATTGTCTACGGCGCGTTTACCGCCTTTGGTCAAACCAACCTCAAGCGCCGCCTGGCCTGTTCTTCCATTTCTCACATGGGCTTTGTACTCATCGGCATGGCTTCCTTTACGGAGTTGGGCCTGAATGGGGCGGTTTTGCAAATGGTTTCTCATGGGTTGATTGCGGCGGCCTTGTTCTTTTTGAGCGGCACGACCTACGATCGCACTCACACGCTAATGATGGACGAAATGGGGGGCTTAGCCAAGGAAATGCCCAAGACCTTTGCCTTATTTACGGCAACGTCGATGGCCTCTCTGGCCTTACCGGGCATGAGTGGCTTTGTCAGCGAATTGACGGTGTTTTTAGGTATCACCACCAGCAGCGTTTATAGCTGGCCGTTTAAGGCCGTGATGGTCTTTTTGGCGGCGGTAGGTCTGATTGTAACGCCCATTTATCTGCTTTCTCTGCTGCGGCAGGTGTTTTACGGCAAAAATAACACCAATTTATCCCTAGGTAAGTTTGGCTTGGATGCCAATCCGAGGGAAGTATTTGTGACCGCTTGTCTGTTACTGCCGATCCTGGGCATTGGACTCTATCCGAAATTGGCGACGGATACCTACGATTTCAAAACCGTGGAAGTGGCTAGCAAAATTCGGGCGGCTCTGCCGGTTTTGGCCGAGCAGTCACTCCAATCTGCTTTTTTAGCGGGCGTTGAGGCACAAAGCTTGCCTGCCCCTGAACTGCCGGATGTTTAGACGATTCATTGACGGCGACAGTTGGTCTCATCTCTTGTCTTCTCCGGTGCGATCGCTGCTGGAGAATTTTTTAATCTTGGTAGGATTTAACGATGGCTCTCACCCTAACGGCTCAAGACCTGGAAGCTATCCGTGCCCATGCCCAGCAGACCTATCCCGAAGAATGCTGCGGTTTGCTGTTGGGAACTGACAAAACCGTTGTCCAAGTCATTCCGACCGCAAACAGTTGGAGCGAAGCAGTGGCTGTTTATTTTCAGGAACTTGACCCGGCTCCCCACGGCAAAAACGACCGCTTCAGCATCGATCCTCAAACCCTATTACAAGTTCAAAAAGAGGCTCGCAACCGCAACCTTAATATCATCGGCATCTACCACTCCCACCCCGACCATCCCGCCGTCCCCTCCGCCTGCGATCGCCGTTTAGCCTGGCCGGAATATTCCTATGTGATTGTCTCGGTGACCCTCAATCAAGTCCGAAGCTGGCTCCTGGCTGAATCGGGTGAATTTCAAGCAGAAGCCATCGTCATCGGGGACTAATGCGAGAATCAGCAGCATCCATGCCAGTTTTGTGGATTAACCATTGCTGGAGTAAATTAGGCGATCGCCAACCTCGGTCTTCAAGGCTTGTTTCTGATTGGCGTCCTGAGTCCGTGGGACTGAGGTTTTCACTGGCAGAATGCGAACGGCACAGGCTTTTAATTCTGGTTGCAAGGAAAAAGGACAGGCTTCGGGATGGGTCAGCGCATTGGCTTCGGCATGGTCTGCCCACAGTGCCCCCCAGTGCATCGGCACAAACACCGTCCCCGGCGCGATCGCCTTGGTGACCTTGGCGGGGAGGAACAGCTTGCCCCGTTTCGAGCTAATTTCCAGGGTTTGACCGGCGCTGATGCCCAGTTTCTCCGCGTCGCGGGGATGGATTTCGAGAAACGGCCCTGGGTGCATCTGGCGGATTTTGTCGATGCGGCCCGTGCGGGTTTGGGTGTGCCAGTGACCGTAAAGGCGTCCGGTGGTTAAAACAAAGGATAGTCGGCATCGGGGGGTTCAGCCAGGCCCCTCGCGTGGAAGGCCGCAAACCGGGCGCGACCGTCGGGGGTGGGAAAGCGCAGATCGCTGTAGAGCCGGGGGGTCGGTTCTCCGCCTTCGGGGCAGGGCCACTGCAACGGGCCGTCCTGCCGCAAGCGAGCGTAGGTGATGCCCGATTGATCGCAGACCCGCCCCCGCGTGAGTTCAATGAATTCGGCTCTGACTTGCTCGGAATTAGCAAAATTAAAGGCTGACTCGAATCCCAAGCGGCGGCCCACTTCGGCAAAAATCTCCCAATCAGCCCGTGCTTCCCCTGGGGGTTGGCGAAAAGCGGGACAGAAGGTGACAACTCGCTCGGAATTGGTCATGGTTCCCGTTTTTTCGCTCCACTGGGCCGCTGGCAGCAAAACATGGGCATAGGCAGCGGTTTCCGTGGGATAGTAGGCGTCCTGGTACACCGTGAAGGGCGATCGCGCCAGAGCCGCTTTAGTCCGAACCAGATCGGGCAGGCTGACGGCGGGATTGGTCGCGGCAATCCAAAACAAGCCCACCTGGCCCGCTTCCAGCCCCTGGATCATCTGCCACACATCCCGGCCCGGCACGGGGGCAATCTGGCCGGCTGGCAATCCCCAAAATGCCTCCACTTCAGCGCAGTGCTGGGGATTTTTGATTAAACGGTAACCAGGCAAGATGTGGGCTAAACCCCCCGCTTCCCGACCTCCCATTGCATTGGGCTGCCCCGTCAGAGAAAATGGCCCGGCCCCCGGTTTGCCGATGTTGCCCGTCATCAAGTGCAGGTTAATTAGGGTTTGCACTTTAGCCGTGCCTTCTGAAGATTGGTTGAGGCCCATCGACCACAGAGACAGCACCCGCTCCGATTCCGCCCAGTAATTAGCCGCTTGCTCCAGTTGCTCCATTGCAATGCCACAGGTGCGAGCCACCCGTTCCGGCGGGTAGTGGCGAATTACCCCGGCGTAGTTGACAAACCCAGTGGTACATTCATCAATAAATAAGCTATCGGTGCGGCGCGATCGCAACAATAAATGGGCAATGCCGTTGAGCAGATCAATGTCGGTGCCGGGATTAATGGCGAGATGCAGGTCGGCGGCTTGGGCGGTTTCGGTGGCTCTGGGATCGACGACGATGAGTTTGACCTGGCGATTTTTTTGTGGTGCTGGCGCAGGCGATTAAAAATAATGGGATGGCACTCGGCGGTATTGGTGCCGATGAGAAAGGCACAGTCGGTCAATTCTAAATCTTCGTAGCAGCAGGGGGGCCCGTCCGATCCCAAACTATTGATGTAACCGGAGACGGCTGAGGACATACATAGCCGGGAATTGGCATCGAAGTTATTGGTTCCCAGGCAGCCCTTGAGGAGTTTTTGGGCCACGTAGTAATCTTCCGTTTGAAACTGGCCCGAACCATAAACACAAATCCCGTCGGGGCCGTAGTCTCGCAGTACGGTTTTCAGGCGAGCGACGATCGCCTCCAGAGCTTCCTCCCAACTGACTCGCCGCAAAGAGTCGGCAAGGGTTTCCCGCAGCATAGGGTATTTGAGCCGGTCTTTATCCAGAGATTCGCTGATGGTTGCCCCCTTAACGCAGACCATGCCCTGACTGGACGGATGGCTGCGATCGCCCCTGACTTTCCACACAGGCCGGCCCTTGCCATCGCGATAGGTAGCACGACCCGCACCGGCCGGGGGCATCACTTCCAGCCCACAACCGACGCCACAGTAAGGACAGAGGGTTTTTGCTGCATCCGTCATAGTTTTTTCCATTAGGGAACAGGGAACGGGGATTGTACCTTAGGGCCTAGAACGGCGCGATCGGTGCGGCGCCATCGTTGCTAAGTGCGGCACGGTCGTTGCTCTCAGCGGCTCAACCGTTGCTAAGTACGGCAGCGTCATTGCTCGAAGCGGCTTAACCTTTGCTAGGAGCGGCAGCGTCATTGCTAGGAGCGGCTCAACTTTTGCTAGGAGCGGCGGCATTGTTGCTAGGAGCGGCTCAACTTTTGCTAGGGGGAGCGGCAGGATTGCTTCGAGGCGATCGCCTGACACCTTTAACTATCAGCTTTGACCATTTCCACCGCTGGGGCCAAAACTTCCTCGCCCTCATGGTGTTCGGCGAAAGACCCCTGGGGTTCTCTGAGGAAAAAGCCGCACAGGAACGCCACCACCAAGGAAGCGATTCCCAACACCTGGAAGAAAAAGCGATCGCCAGCGGGGCCTTGCTGGAAGGAATAAAGCGTCAGGTAAGCCACTGCGCCCACATTGCCGTAAGCCCCCACATTTCCGGCAATTTGTCCGGTCACTCGCCGTTTAATCAAGGGCACAATGGCAAAGGTAGAGCCTTCTCCTGCCTGCACAAAAAAGGAACAGGCCATAGTTAAGGCGATCGCCCCGATTAACCACCAATTACTGGTAATACTGCCCATGAGCAAATAGCCAATGCCCATCCCGGCGGTCAACACCGCCATCGTCCACTTGCGACTCCCCAGGCGATCGGAGATAAAACCCCCACCCGGTCGCGACATCAGGTTCATAAAGGCATAGCTGGCCGCGATCGCCCCCGCCGCTTCTTTTGTGAGGCCAAAGGTCGATTCAAAAAAGGCCGGGAGCATGGAAACCACCGCTAGCTCCGAGCCAAAATTCACCAGATAAGTGAGTTCCAGGAGGGCCACCTGGTTGAAACGATAGCGATCGTTGGCGGGGTAGGTCTTCTTGCCCAGCAGCAACTCCCGATTCACATCCCAGCACTTGTAAGCTTGGAACAGGTACAGCCCCAACAGGGCCACCAGGGTTACCGCCAGGCCCGCTCCTTCCAGAAACCCGATCCGGTTTAAACGCCAGGCCAGTACCATGAGAATGCCCGTGAGGGGCACATTGGCCAGGAGCAGCAGCCCGAAATCCCGCCGACTGGTCACTTCAATGCCGCCGTGGCGTTTCGGCTGTTGATAGACTTTGCCCGCCGGAGTGTCCTCCACGTTGCAGTAGTAGAACACGCCATAAATCGCAGCCGCAATCCCTGTGGCCGCGATCGCCAACCGCCAATTGGACTGGCCGCCGGCCAATCCCGCTAACAGCAAGGCCAAAGAGGGTAGGGTAAAGGCCGCCGCTGCCGAGCCAAAATTACCCCACCCCCCGTAAATCCCTTCTGCCAGGCCAATTTCCTTGGGAGGAAACCACTCAGCCACCATGCGAATGCCAATGACAAAGCCCGCCCCCACAATACTCAGCAACAGGCGGCTAATGACCAGGGCATTAAAATCTTGAGCCAGGGCAAACAGCGTACAGGGAATCGCCGCAAACACCAGCAGTACTGAATAGGTCAAGCGCGGGCCGAAGCGATCTAGCAACATACCAATGATGATCCGCGCCGGAACCGTCAAAGCCACATTACAAATGGCCAAGGTGCGAATTTGCGGATCGCTCAACCCCAAATCTTCCTTAACGGTAGTTGCCAGCGGCGCAAAATTAAACCAAACCACAAAGGTTAAAAAGAATGCAAACCAGGTCAAATGCAGGATTTTATATCTGCCGTGCAGTGACCACAATTGTTTAAGCATGATGATTTCCTAAATACGATCGCATGCAGTTGCCAAAAACCGATTGGGCTTGTCGCCTTGCATCTACAGCCGTTATCGTGCATTGCCAAGGGATTTTCTAAAAAAGCCCGGCGAGGGAGCGCCAATCTCGCCTGCCTTGGCCAGTAAAAACGCTACATAAACTCGTGTCTTCACCAAGATGGCACTGACAATTGGGAATTTTGGTAGCAGGGATTGCAAAATCGAGGGAATCTTGCGACTACAGAATTACTGTCATCCAGAATTTGCATCCCCTAGGGTTCTTCAAGGCTGGGGCCGGGAGGCTTGCTGAGTCGCGATCGCACTCAGCAAGTCGTTACAATGCCTGTGTGAGCAATCTTCAGGAGAGCTAAGGTTCATGACCCCTCAAGCTGCAATCCCGGTGGTAGTCAATGGTGCCGGTGGCAAAATGGGCTGCGAAGTTATCAAAGCGGTTTGGCAGGCCCCAGACCTGCAACTGGTGGGTGCGGTCGATCGCAATCCCGCCTTGTTCGGTCAAGATGCGGGAGAACTAGCCGGGATAGGAGCCATCGAATTGCCGATCCTCAACGATCTCCAGGGTATCCTGGTCATGGCCACCCAGGGCGAAATTCAAGGCGTCATGGTGGATTTTACCCACCCGGACAGCGTGTATGATAACGTCCGCACCGCGATCGCCTATGGCATCCGGCCGGTGGTGGGCACGACGGGGCTTTCTCCGGCACAGCTCCAGGATTTAGCGGAATTTGCCGAAAAAGCTAGCACAGGCGTCCTCGTGATCCCCAACTTCTCCATCGGCATGGTCTTGCTGCAACAGGCCGCGATCGCCGCCGCCCAGTATTTCGAGCATCTAGAAATCATTGAGCTGCACCACAATCAAAAAGCCGATGCCCCCTAGCGGCACTGCCCTGCAAACCGCGCAATTGTTGGGAGAATTGGCCAAGTCCTTCAACCCAGCCGCCGTTAAAGAAACCGAAAAACTGCCGGGTGCTAGAGGCGGAGTCGCCGCCGCCAACATTCCCATCCACAGCATTCGCCTGCCGGGGCTGATTGCCCATCAGGAAGTGATTTTTGGGGCAGCAGGGGAAGTCTATCGCCTGCGCCACGATACTTCAGACCGTTCTTGCTACATGCCCGGCGTCTTGCTTGCGATTCGCAAAGTCACCCAACTCCAATCCCTGGTCTATGGACTGGAAAAATCCTCTAGTTCCGCTTAAATACCTGATTGAAGCCTCTTTTTGTGGTCTTTCCATGATTGTCCCCCTGACCCGCGAAATCTTCGAGCAACTGATCCCCCTGGTGGCAACGGGGCCCCAGTACGCTTACTACTGGGGCGATTGGCGCAACCTGCTCAAACAATTGCTGATTTCCTTTGTAGCGGTGGTGGTCTGCTTGTTGCTGGGCCTGGTGTTTGGGGAAGCCGGACGGGCCTTAACCCTGATTTTGTGCCTAATTACCGGACTATATTGGCTTTGGGGGCCGATTTACTGGGCGAGCCTGCGCAATGCCGCCTATCGCCGCTATCCCTACAGCGGTTTTTTGCGGGGCCAGGTACGGGATGTCTTCCTCAGCGAGGAACTCATCGGGGAAGAAGAAACCGTCGATAAATTGGGCCGCCTGGTGATTATTGAAAATCGCGAGCGCCGCATTAATGTGGAAATCGGCGATGAAACTGGCTTTAACGCCCTCGTCCAAGGGCCCCTGCGCCGCGTCCACAAGGCGATCGCCCCTGGGCAGGGTGTCGAGTTGCTGGTTCTCTCTAATCAGCCGGATTTAGCCCGTATTGTCAAAATAACCGATGTTTTTATCCCCCGCCTGAATCTGTGGGTCGGAGACTATCCCTACCTCCAGCGGGAAGCCTTTGTCTCGGTCAGCCAGGAATTAAACAATCCGGAGAAATCCCGCCGCCGTCCCCCACGCCGCCGCTATGGCGATCGCGCTTAAGAGTCAGGAAAAATTTGGGTTTCAACCCGATCTGCGCCGCCGTAAACCACCACGCGATTGTCTCTGAGCGTTCCCGTGGCTTTGGTGCCTTTAAGGTTAGCCGGGGGATCGCTTTGGGCGTAGGTGACATGGCCCTCGGCTTCGAGGATTTGGGTGGGAATCTGCCAGGTTAGGCGATCGGCATAGAGCTGGGATTGGTTGCGCTGATTCAAGCCTTTAACGCCCCCTTCCAGGGTCGCGACTTCCCGTTTGAGATCGAGCTGGCCCCGATTGCCCGTGACGGTGAGCTGTTCTTGAGGATGGAAGAGCTGGACGGGTTTATCAGCGACGATCAGGCGATTATTGTACTGCCAGGTGAGGGAGCTGCCGGCAATTTCCACCGCTGGTTTTACGGAAATCAGGTTGACCTGCTGCTGAAAATGGGCAGTATCCTGCTCCAAATCGACTTCTACTCGCTGGGCTGTGACTTGCTCGCTCACAGTATTGTTTTTTGGCTCAAACTGCACCAGTTGGGTCGGGCGATCGCTGATAATTTTGTCTGTTTTCAACTCCCAAAACACATGCTCGCTTTTGAGCTGCAAAGAGGGGGATTTCAGGGTGACTACAATCTGCCCCGCTAGCTCCACCACCTGGGTGCGGCTATTGTAGTGACTCTCTTTGGCGACAACTTGCAATTTTTTGTGGCTGCCCGTGGGGCGATCGCGCAGCGTTAATAAATTTGTTTCGGGCTGCCATTGGGCCTCTTGACCCCGCAGCACCACTTGATTGCGGGTATCAATGGCGACAATGTTCTTCTTCAGATAAATTTGCTGGCCATCGCGGTAAATTTCCCCCGATCGGCGGTAATTTTCAACACCAACTCGCCGTCTTGATAGAGGTCACCACTGAGGTCTTCCAGCTCTGCCTTGCGCCGATCGCGGCTGTAGATGGCTCGCTTAGTCTTAATCTTCCACAAAACCTGGCCTTCACTGTCAGCCTGCTCTAAACTGGCATTTTCCAGGATCAGGCGGCGCTCATTGTTCTGTTCCGGCGCTTCCACGGCTGGTTGAGTCGTTGCTGGCGGCACGGCCCGGTTACAGGCAGCCATCCCTACCAGCAAAACGGCGATCGCGCTCCTGAATAGTCGTTGGGTGAATTGCCGCTTCATGGTTGTGAATAGGGGTAAAAACTGCCGTCAAGCCATTAAAGACGAAATTAACGGCGCTTTTCATCATCCAAGACGCTCAGACTGGAGAGGCTGCGATAGGGCGCACTGTGGGGATGGGCTGCATGGTGCTTGGGCGCTTTTTGGATATCTTCTTTGATTTGATCCAGGTCAATATAGCGATCGGCCACATTGATTAAACTATCGCTGGTCATGGAGCGCAAACTCACCACTTCCACCCGTGCCCCCCGGTAGCTAACCGCATCCACCGCATAGGCTAGATCCCCATCGCCACTGACCAAAACGGCAGTATCGTAAGCGCCCACCAGGGCCATCATATCGACAGCGATTTCCACATCTAAATTGGCTTTTTTAGAGCCATCGGGCAACTGCACTAGGTCTTTGGCAATCACACGATAGCCATTGCGCCGCATCCACAACAAGAAGCCCTGCTGTTTTTCGTTGGTGCGATCGACACCCGTATAGAAAAATGACCGCAGGAGTCGGGAACTAGCGGTGAGGCGGTGCAATAACTTAGTGTAGTCAATCTCGACGCCCAACTGAAGCGCCGCGTAGAACAGATTAGAACCATCAATAAAAATGGCTACACGTCCGCGATTTTCGAGCACCTGCTCCGGAGAAAAAACGGGATCGCTGTCAAAACTATCGTACATTTGTGAAGCCTCAATATTTTAAGTAAAGGTACTAACTTGGGTTGTCAATAATCAGGGTGGAACCGCGATCTGGTTTTTTCGTAAACAGCACTTGGCTCGTAGAACAACCTAGCCCTAGGGAGATTCTAGAATCTGTATCGAAGGTTGGCTAGGAAGTTCCAGTCGCGTAAAAATGGGTTGGGGTTTGCTCAGGGACTGATGGGCTGGTAATTGTCCCCATTGGGTTTGTTGCGCAAAGGAACCGCCTTCCCTAAACCCAGTCGTTTCGCTACCGTGGTTACCAAATCCCAACTGTTGGTAAATTGCGGCACTTAAATTGCCGATAATCGGGGATAATAGGTACGCTGCTAGTCTAACGGATTCTAAAACGCTAAAGATAACCTCCTCTACAGCAGATTGCTGGCCTTGCTTAAACAAGCTCCAGGGAGCGCTGTCATCAATGTATTTATTGCTCGCCCGAATCAGGGACAGGATAGCGTTACAAGCCAGATCGATACGACAAGCATCGTAGGCAGCGGTAACTCGCTCCGGCAGGGAAAGGGCGATCGCCTTGAGGGGGTGGGTGGGGTCAACCTGGTTGGGATCGAGGGTGGGAACCTGACCGCCACAATATTTGTGGGCCATCCCCAGGGTGCGGTTAAGCAAATTGCCTAAATCGTTGGCCAGGTCGGCATTGAGAACTGTCACAAAGCGATGCTCGCTAAAATCCCCATCCCGACCAAATTCAATTTCTTTGAGGAAATAGTAGCGCACGGCATCCGCCCCATAGCGATTGACTAAATCGAAGGGATCGAGGGTATTGCCCAAACTTTTGCCCATTTTCTGTCCATCCTTTGTTAAAAAACCGTGGACAAACAGACGCTCTGGCAGGGGCAAGCCAGCGGAGAGCAACATTGCCGGCCAGTAGATGCCGTGGAAACGCAAAATATCCTTGCCCAACAGGTGCAGGTTCGCGGGCCAGCCCAGGGCGATCGCCTTTTCCAAACTTGGGGGAGCCTCCGGGTCGAGGAGGGCCGTCACGTAGCCGAGCAAGGCGTCAAACCAGACATAGATGGTGTGGCTCGGATCGCAGGGCAAGGGAATACCCCAGTCCACATTGACCCGTGAAATCGAGAAATCCTTCAGTCCTTGCTCGATAAAACTCATTACCTCGTTACGGCGGCTAGGGGGTTGGACGAAGGAGGGCCGCTCCCGATAGAGTTGCTCTAGCTGCGCCTGGTAGCGGGAGAGGCGAAAGAAATAATTCTGCTCGTCTCGCCACTCAGCTTTAAGATTGGTGTGGATTGGACAAGCGCCACTTTCCAGGAGTTCCCGTTCTTCCTTGAACTCCTCACAAGCTACGCAGTACCATCCCTGCTGGCGGTCTAGATAAATGTCATCCTGCTCCCAGACCCGCTGAAAAAAGTCCGCCACAATTTTTTGATGGCCGGCCTCGGTGGTGCGAATGAAGCGATCGGCTTGAATCCCTAGCTGCTCCCAAAGGGCAGCGAAACTAGCCGCAATGGTATCACAGTATTCCTGGGGCGGGATTCCCTTTAATTGGGCCGTGCGCTGGATTTTTTGACCATGTTCGTCGGTTCCGGTGATTAACCGCACTTCATAGCCTTGTAAGCACTTAAACCGAGCCAAGGCATCCGCCGCCATTGTGGTGTAGGCACTGCCAATGTGAGGAATCGCATTGACATAATACAAGGGGGTTGTTAGAGTGAACCTGTGGGAGGCGTGGTTGCTCATTGACTGGATTTTAGGCCGCGCTTGCATCCTGACTGTCCTGCGAGAAGGCAGGCTTTGTCTAATCATTTTATTCGCTATTTTATAAAACCCCTGTCATCTCCTGATTTTATTCATGCTTGTAAGTTAGGCTGTTATTTTTTTGAGACAGCAAAAATCCCATTAAGCAGGATTAAGCTAGCTAGAAAGCGCCGATTAAATGTTTGCCAGAAGTTGGGTGCTAGTTTAGTCGCTAAAGCGTGAAGTTGATCGCGAAATCCTTGGGAATTGCCCCCGCTGCCTCTTTTATTTTGTCGCCGGGTAGGTACTTACAATCAGAAATTTCTACCTCACTGTGCAGGACAGGTAAGGTGAAGTTATATTAAGTTAGTTGCAATAGCCCGTGAGAACACAATCTAAACCAGCGACTTTTGTGCATGACGAATAGTGCAGCTCTTCTCCTGTCGCAACTTATCCTCAGTGCCTTTGGGGTGAGGTTGTTTTGTTATCATCGCGATCGCATTCCCCAAACGGGGGCGGTCATCGTAGTTTGCAACCACCGGAGTTTTCTGGATGCTGCGATCCTGATACAGTCATTGCAGCAGCCCCTGCGTCTTGCCAGCCACCACTACATGCAGCAAATGCCGGGGCTGCGAGAAATGGCGGCACTGTTGGGAGGTTTTCCCCTGGAGCATCCTGAGCAACGGGCCAGCTTCTTCCTGCGGCAGGGAACTGACTATTTGCGATCGCGGCAGTGGGTGGGGATTTTTCCAGAGGGAACTCAGCCGATGGTACAGGTAACGCCCCCGGCATCCGTGGGGAAGTTGCAGCGCGGGTTTGCCCACTTAGCGTTGCGGGCTAAGGTGCCAAATCTGGCTGTTTTACCCGTGGCCATTTGTTCCTTGGAGGAGCAGACCCATTGGGCTGTACCGCTGCGGTGGTTGCATTGGTTCGATCCCACAGAGCCGCTGTTTGACCGGCCGGGATTGCATCCTGTGGTCATCTATGGCCGCGCTAACTTCCTCGTTGGCCGTCCTTATTGGATTACAGACAAACACCGACAATCTTATGGAGGCAAGGAAGCTCGGCAAATGGTTTTGAGTTTAACGCGCTACTGTGAAACGGAGATTGCCGCACTCTTGGGAGAAGGCTGTCGTTAAATCCCCAGCCGGGTCTGATTTGACTTTCAGGAGCGAGCTGCTAGATTTTCAAGGGACTTTTCCATAAAAAAATGACTATTTTACTAAGTTATTGACTGTCCGCCGAATTGCGATGGTAAAACCGCCAAAACATTTACGATTTCTGACCCCTCGCGGTCACAATCCCCATCATCCCCTGTTTGTGTTTCTGCCGGGCATGGATGGGACGGGTCAGTTGTTGCGATCGCAAACCGAGTCCCTAACGGCGGCCTTTGATATTCGCTGTCTGGCGATTCCACCGGATGACCTTAATGATTGGGACATTTTAGCGAAGCAGGTGGTGGACTTGGTTAAAAGGGAATTGCAACCAGAGCCGAATCGCGCCGTTTACCTGTGTGGAGAATCCTTTGGCGGCTGTTTGTCCCTAAAAGTTGCTATTCAAGCACCGTGGCTATTTAACCGCATTATTCTCGTAAATCCGGCTTCTTCTTTTGTCAAGCGACCCTGGTTGCGCTGGGGGCCCATTTATTGCCCTGGCTGCCCGACTGTCTATATCGCGGCGCGGCCCTGGGAATGCTGCCGTTTTTGATTTCCTGGCAGCAGGTGGAGCGGCAAGATCGCCGCACGCTCCTGGCAACCATGCGCTCGGTTCCGCCGAAAAGTGTGGGCTGGCGTCTCTCGCTGTTGGGGGAATTTAACATTTCTGAGGCAGAATTGCGTTCCCTAGAACAGCCGGTTTTAGTGCTGGCTGGAACCGCCGATCGCCTGCTGCCATCGGTACAGGAAGCTGCCTGGTTATTGTCTCGCTTGCCCAATGCCCGCCAAGTGTTGCTGCCCCAAAGTGGCCACGCCTGCCTGTTGGAAACGGCAGTTAACCTCTACGAAATTATGCACCAAGCGGGTTTTTTGCCCGCCCAACTCCAGCAACGGGTTTGAGCGACCCCAGGAAAAATTTTCCAGGCCCTATGCTTTTGGCGATCGCTCCATCCAAAACGCCTGCATTCAATCGAAAAAGTTGCCTATCCTTAAACCCTGGTTAATCTATTCCTAGATGGAGGTTCTGAAAGACCTTGAGGGATAGAGCACAAGAGTCAAGGGTTTGGTCAGTGAACCCGCCGTAGGGACAGCTCCGTCATTTTACATCTTTACTCCTGAAGAACATTAAGGCTACACAATCAATCCTAGACAGCTCTGCTCCCCAAAAGAATTGATCTTCAAGGCGCTGGAAAAACTTGTTTCAGCGGTCAGAATTGCAGGCGATATTAGTCTAGAAAAAGTCAGGAAATCATAGAACTTTACAAAAACTGTTGCCTGAGCTTAAAGAGATTAACTAAGTTTGTTGAGGATACTTAAGATTTTTTTCATTTGGGCGCGGTTTAAAAGTTAGTCCCTATTGTAGAAAGAAGCAAACGGTACGGACTGCTCCCTTCATGTCCCTTTGTAATTCCAGTATGAGTTGGTTGCCCGCTTGGTTGCGATCGCTGTTGTTAACGGCGCTGGTAAGTTTTACGCTGCCAGTCCTCCTGCTGGGAGGGGCTTTAAGTTTGTTTTTGGCGATCGCCTATCTTCCTGGCTTGGAGCAGTTTGGCAAGGGTGGGGCTGCCCCGGTGTTTTATGTTTTGGCCACTTTCGGTAGCGGCTGTGCCCCCCAAGGCGCGATCGCCATCGGCTTAACCTGCGGCCTCGTGGGCGGCCTATTTTCCCTATTTAATGCTTACCGCTACCCGGATCTGGGTCAATCCTATCCGCTACTTACTTCGCCCGCTCCCAGAGGCGCTGGATTTCGTCAATTGCCTGGGGATCGGGAGGGGGATCGAGGGTAACCCCTGGGTCAACCCTGGCCCCCGGAATCGACTGGGCCCAGGGGCTATTGGGTACGGCGGCTAAATCCAGGTCGCGGGCGGCGGGACGGAAACCGTAGCGGACAAAGACCTGCTGCTGCTCCTCTTCCCGTAAAAAATCAATAAATTTTTGGGCTGCTTGGGCTTCGCGATCGCTCACATCCTGACGGGCGATGGCGGCGGTGGACACAGTTTCAATGGTGGGACTGGGATAGTACAGTTGATAGGGTTTGTTTTGGCTGGTGCTGGACTGGGGCCAGCGGTAGAGAGCAATACTTTCATAGACGGTGGCGACATCTGCATCGTTGGGGCCCTTCGCAATGAACTCCCGCAGCAGAATATCCGTCGATCGCGGCGGCTGATAGACAGAGCGCTTGAGCAGGGACACTAACTCGGTTACCGCTGGGGCATTGAGATTGCTGCTGGTGACGGGTTGAGTCCCCAAAACCGATTGGGCAAACAGGGCCAGGGTGAGCTGGCCGCTATTGGAGCGGGTCGGGTCGGTGGTGACAAAATCAAAACTGCCCCAGGCCGCCTGACCGCCGATCGCCTGCCAGTTACCCTGATTCATGGCTTCCCTGAGACGCTGCCACTCAAACGGGCCATTGCCGAACAAGACTTGTCCCCGTTCGGGCCAGGCAATGCCCACCAGCAGAGTCTTGGCAATGGGCTGAGGCTGGCCGTAAAAAGGGGCTTCCCCAGTTTGGGCGAGAAAACGGGCTTCAAGCTGGGTCAAAATGACGCCATTGGCCGGAATCAGCACCGTCGGCTTCACCTCAAAACGGCGATCGATGTAATTATTAACGATGTCCTGTGACCCCTGAAATTCCAGCTCCAGGTCAATATTGGGGTAATCTGCTTCAAAGCGGGACTCTAACTCCTCCAGCGGTTCTTGCAGTTCCGTGCCGCTAACGACCACAATTTCTTGTTGGCTGCCAGGGAGCGGCCCGTAGGCCAGTCCCAGTGAGGCCAGGAGAATTCCCCAGGAAACAAGCGACCTTTTCATAAATGTTTCCGAAATTTTGAGATAACGCTTTAAGCTGAACCAGAGACAAGCAAGCTGACATTATCTTGAAATTCACTCAATTCTTGACTGAGGGATTGTAGCTCCTCAATATCGTCGGCATTGGTCAAGTCAGAGCTGCGCAGACGATTTTGCAGTTGTTGCAGTGCCCCTGCTGCTCCACAATCACGGCGGAGAGGGAGATGACCTGGGCCTTGCGAGCATCTTGACCCTGTTGTACCAAACCAATATTGCGCTCTAGGCAGCCTTCCAAACGCCTGAGTTGTTCTCGGGCCAGTCCCCCAGTGCTCTTTTGCTTAGCCCGAACCTCAGCGAGCTGCTGCTCTAAATCCCCTGCGGAGAGCAAGGAATCCCCCCCAAACAGGCGTCGGGATAGGGTGTCAAGGCGACTGGGCAATTCCTGGGCGCGATCGCAAGCGTATTGCACCGTCGAGAGTAAATCGAGCTGGGCGGAGGAGGTGAGGAGCTTTTCCGCCTCGGTTCGCAGCCCTTCCGCCTTGGCCGCTAACTGGCTGGCTTGCTGTTTCACCTGCTCCAGCTCCCGCTCCAGGGTCGGGTTGCCCAAATTTAAGCGTTCCGGTTCTCGGCTTCGCCAGTAGGAGGCTCCCCCGGTGGCGGCGATCGCCGCCAGGGGAACCATGATGACCGGCGGCAAATTGGCCAGGCGGGTGCCAGCAATGAGAATCACGCCGCCCGCTAGGATAGCCAAGGGGTATTGCAGAGGATTTGTGAGCTTTATCGCCATAATGTTGCCTTGGGGTTAAAATTCAACCTGAAGATCCGCTAGTACCTGGGAAATGGTCGCTGGGTCGCCTTTGCGGTAATAACCAGCGTTCAAATCCGCAATTTTCTCTAAGGCTTGGGGATCGAACTCGCCCTCTCTGCCATAGCCCACGGTAAAAAAGGCCAGGCGCTGATCGGAGGAAAAGCCGCTTTTCTGCAATTCCTGGGCCAATTGCTCCAGGGAAATCTGGGATTCGGAATCCTCGCCGTCGGTGAGCACCAGTACGGCATTAATCGCCTCGGAGCGCAAATTCTGTTGCAGCCAGTTCCGGGCAAACAGGGTGCTATCGTACAAGCGCGTCCC
>JAAUTE010000329.1 GCA_012031815.1 Chloroflexaceae bacterium | reverse complement strand
GCAACGGCAGCCCCAGGCAGCGATGTGGAAGCCAGTTTGCGCCTAACCTTTGCCGAGGCTTTTCATGGCGTGCAGAAGCGCTTTAGCGCCGGGAGTGAGACGGTTGAAGTACGGATTCCACCGGGGGCAAAACAGGGCAGTCGGGTGCGGGTGCGCGGCAAGGGGCAGTTGAGTCCCTATGGCGGCGGGCGTGGGGATTTGTACCTGACCATCGCTTTGGAACCCCACCGATTTTTCCGGTTTGAGGGGGATCATTTGGTGTGCGAGGTGGCGCTCTCTCCCGATGAGGCGGTGTTGGGAACCACCATTGAAGTGCCGACTCCGGATGGGCTGGTCAGTGTTAAAGTGCCGCCAGGAGTGCGTTCCGGTCAATCTCTACGCCTGCGGGGCAAAGGCTGGCCGCAGCCGAAAGGAGGTCGGGGCGACCAGTTAGTGCGCCTGTCTATCGAGACGCCTAAAACCCTGAGTCCAACGCAACGGGAACTTTATGAAAAAATTCGCGCTAACCGCAGTTTTAACCCACGCCCACACCTACAGGACATTCGGCTGTAAATTTTAAGAATACAGAATTTAGACCCCTCAGCTAATTCAGCCTTGGACAGGCATTGTCCCCGGTGGGTCTGAGCTTAAATCCCGTGGATGGAGAATAGGGGATTCGAACCCCTGACCTCTGCGGTGCGATCGCAGCGCTCTACCAACTGAGCCAATTCCCCTCAAACCGACTTGCATTCTAACATTCCCATTCAGGGATTGCAGGTAATCTGCCAAAACAATCCCCGCGATCGGCCCTATAATATCGACGTTGCTGATTCCATGTATGAATCGACGGCTGAAAGCCTCGACAACTCGTTCAACGTTTCCAAAATTCATACCGCTATTCAGCAACGCCAAAAATTGAGTTCGTTGAAAATGGGCAATTCAAGATGCGGTAATTCTTAGACAACTTTTTGTGATTCCTGAAGCTGCAAGATGAATGTCAAAAACCACTTTGCCAGACCCTGCCCAATATCCCGCAGCAGAAAATCAATGGAGTGGGAAACCGGTTAGTTCATGAATACGATGATATTAACCTTAATGTTCTTAGGAATGTCGTACAACCGGAGATATAAATTTTGATTGAAGCATTAAACCAACAAATTCCCCCTGAACTTTAACTTCCCCTTTCTCTGCTTCCCACCACTCCATCCCCCCATTTCCAATCCTGGGAAAACTCGTTAATTTTCTCACCAGATCTGCCAATAGATTGTATCGTCAAGTTAGCAATTCCCACCCTAGGTGCTAGCGATGACGACTTTACTCGAAAAACTGCGTACCATGACCGTCGTTGTGGCCGATACTGGCGATATTCAGGCGATCCAAAAGTTCACCCCCCGCGACGCCACGACCAATCCCTCCTTAATCACGGCGGCAGCGCAGATGCCCGAATATCAGGCAATTGTGGACGAAACCCTGCTGCAAGCCCAAAAAGACGCCGGAGACGCAGCAACCCCAGCGCAAATCGTGACCCTCGCCTTCGATCGCCTGGCGGTCTCCTTTGGCCTGAAAATTTTGGCGATCGTTCCCGGCCGTGTTTCCACTGAAGTCGATGCTCGCCTATCCTACGACACCGAAGCCACTCTGGAAAAAGCTCGATACTTGATTTCTCAGTACGAAGCCGCTGGCATCAACAAAGAGCGCGTGTTGATTAAAATTGCCGCCACCTGGGAAGGCATCCGCGCTGCCGAAATCCTGGAGCAAGAAGGTATCCACTGCAACCTGACGCTCCTGTTTGGCCTCCATCAGGCGATCGCCTGTGCTGAAGCCGGAATAACCTTGATTTCCCCCTTTGTTGGGCGCATTCTTGACTGGTTCAAGAAAGAAACGGGACAGGATTACGTTGGCGGCGAAGATCCGGGCGTACAATCGGTCACTCACATCTATAACTACTACAAAAATTCGGTTATAATACCGAAGTCATGGGAGCCAGCTTCCGCAACATCGGCGAAATTATCGAGTTAGCAGGCTGCGATCTGTTGACCATTTCCCCGAAATTGCTGGATGAGCTGCAAAAAACCTCCGGCGAACTGAAGCGCAAACTCGATCCGGCTAAAGCCCCTGACCTTGACATCCAGAGAATCCCAATGGACAAGGCCACCTTCGAGCGGATGCACGAGAGCGATCGCATGGCCTCGGAGAAATTGGAGGAAGGAATTAAAGGCTTCACCAAGGCGCTTGAAACGCTGGAATCTCTGCTAGACTTGCGCTTGAAGCGCTTAGAAGGCGAAGTCGTTGTCGGTCGGGCGGCGTCCGATGTGTTTGCGTCCTACGATTTAGATGGTGACGGTTTCATCACCCGCGAAGAGTGGCTGGGAACCGATGCAGTTTTTGACGCTCTCGATGAAAACAAAGATGGCAAAATTGCTCCTGAAGAAATGGGGGCAGGACTGGGCGCACTCTTTGCCGTAGCCAGCCTCACCTAATTCTGTTGTCGCCAACTATTGCTTAACAATTCAGGCAGTCGGTTCAAAGGTAATTCGGCTGCCTTTTGCCTAGAACTAGGCGATCGCTCCATGCCTATCTCCCGATCGCGAGCCGGATTCTTTTTATCTTCAGAAAATTGCCTAGCTCAAGCAGGCTATGGTACTTCTTCTCACCGGGTTAAATCAATCAGTTTGCATCCAGGCGATCGCCAGCGGCCAACCCCAAATTCCTAATTGCTGTTTCATTAAAGGATAGGGCACCATGAAAACTTCAAGCAATCAATCCGAACCGGAAGAAACCGAGCTGATTCAGCAAGAAATTCTCCTGGAGCGGAAATTTTCTCTCGCTGAGTTAATTGGTCGTGAAGGCGGGTCTTTTTTAAAAGGCGAATCCCCGGTGCCAAAATTGGTGCAGGTACTTGCGGAAATTAATCTTTTTATCGACCAACATCTCGTAGATAGTTCCGGCGCACTGCAATCGGTGTTGAAAGATTGGGTCAAGAACGATGAAGCCCGCGTCAGTCGTTATTTTGAGACTCCCCTCGCTGCTTTGGGGGAAATTGTCACCATTCTCCTGGAGAATCCTCCCTTATTCTATGAATTTGTCCGTCAAGTCGATATTCGCTGGGGCCAACTGTATCGCGATCGCCCCTATTTCCAACGGCCCGGACAAGCGCCCCACCCAGACGATGAATATACCCATGAATCGGTACACCAGCACTTAAGGGACTTCCTCCAGCATTTTTAAGCCCCAAATTGCCTCAATCCAGTTGGCGGCCCGTTAATTCCACAAAAATATCCTCCAAATTGGAGGAACGCACCATCACCCCCGTTTTTTCAGCCAGCGATTCCAAATAAGCCTCAGCATCCTTTACCTCCGGGAAAAACTGCTGCTCTAGCCGGTCTGCCACCTGTTTTACCAGCAATCCCCGACCAAAGCGCTCCCGCAATTCCTCCAGGGTTCCCAGGGCAATCAACTGTCCCGCATTCATGATGCCAATGCGATCGCACAACGATTCCGCTTCTTCCATGTAGTGGGTCGTGAGCAAAATGGTCATGCCCTGGCGATTTAAATCCCGAATCATCTCCCACAAACGGCGGCGAGTTTGGGGATCGAAGGCCCACCGTCGGCTCATCCAGAAACAAAAATCTGGGGCTGGTGCAAC
>JAAUTE010000328.1 GCA_012031815.1 Chloroflexaceae bacterium | reverse complement strand
GGATTTGGTCTTTGGTGCGTCCCCGCAGTTGAAATAAGACCAAAGGGATCTTCACTGAAGCGGATCGCCAAGCTGGTAGTAAACCGCACCAATGTGCTTGCAGGGATTGGCTTTATCGGGACAGCTACAGCGGGCGTGAATGTCTGAGAGGGTGTAGGGAAATAAGCTTAAGCCATTGGCGATAAAAACCTGTTCGATATGGTCTGGCATTTGCCCAGCCAGAAGTTGGGCCGAAAAAATGGCTTTTTCTGAAAGGGTAGCGATAACATAGTGCCAATCCTCGTCGCTAAAACGATCCATACACAGCGAAACCCGGTAAGGCTCCGGTTCGCTGCCCTGGACGCTGGCTAACACCTGCCCTTCCTCAAACTCGATGCTGAGAACATTGCCTTCCCTGGCATAGTTGCGTGCCCGCTCCAGGCGTTTTTTAAAGCGGTAGGAATCTAGAAGTTCTAGCCAGCGTTCTACCCACCATTCTCGGTTGCTAATTTGATAGTCAGTCACGATCGCAGTCCGTTCCACTTTTATGGCTGCTTTTGCAGCGGTGCTTTTAAATTTCTAGCCTTATAAAAGGTTTCTAAACTGTCCAAATCCCCTACAAAACGCCAGTGCCAGGGTTCGTAGTTAACCCCCTGGAGATTGCCCTGGGGAAAAGACAACTCAAAGCTATATTTGGCAGCATTCTTCTCTAACCAGGCAAAGGCCCCCGTATTTTCAAAGCTGGGATTCAAATTCGTCGCCGGAGCGCGACCGTCTCCGATGTCGATGGCATAGCCCGTGTGGTGTTCGCTGTAGTTAGGGGGGGCACTGACCTCTGCTCGCTGGGAGGTGGTTTGGTTGCGCTGTTCCTTAACTCGAAAAAACAGGTCTTGCTGCTCGGCAATGGTGCGAAAGGCGGAAATCGGCACCAAACGGACGCTATCAGCTCCCGCAGCGGCTTGCATTTCCACAAATTTAGCAGCCGCGGCCCGGCGGAGGCGTAGGCGGCTATCGCTGCTAATGGCAACTAATTCTGCCAGCGGGGCTTCGGGGTAAGGCAGGTGGCCGAGTATATCTTCGGCGGGTAGCTCGGTCGGGGTTGGCGGGGCGATGGCGGTGGGGCCAGGTTCGAGGGGCGTGGGGGGCGTAGCTTGGGAGCGCTGCAATTGATTCTGCACAATTAAGGCGGCCAGGCTGATCGACATGAATCCACCGACGGTCAAAATTAATCCTAGCCCCAGCGGGCTGGCAGCTTTCTGTCCTTTGGCTGGTTCGTCGCGCAGCGCTTCGGGTATTTCGTCCATACTAATTTACCAAACCAACCTGATATTCCCTATCTTAGCGATCCGTTCTGCGCGATGCGATCGCCTCCGCAAAGGGCTAAAGCCAGAGACACGCTTAGGGGATTGGATTTCCTGGAAAAACCCTTTGTTCCCCAAGCTAGATAGCTAGTTTAGTAGCCATCAACGGCCTTGAGAAACCTAGGAGAGCGATTGCGATCACGTTTTTAGTGAAACCACTGAACCGCAAATCTGAAACCAAATTACCAATCAAAGGTAGCCGTAACGGGAGCATGCTCCGATCCTGGCTCGGCTACTACCTAGGCGGAAAGGCGATCGCAAATTAATAAATGCCCTGTCGCCACTGTTCGAGGCGCTGCTTGGCGGTGGCATCCAGAGAATGCATAAGATATCGCCCGGAAGATCGTTTATTATTACCCCGCTGCTGGCGCTGTCGCAAACGAGCAGTTAGCTCTACCTCTTTATACAACTGCAAAGCCGACAGCCAGAAGGCACCGTAACCCACGATCATGTGACGCTGGGTTTGGTCTGAGGTAGCTACAATCGTTCGCTGGGTGGAAGCCCGCAGGGCCGCACAGAGTTTTTCAATATAGGTATCAGCCGTTTGACCAAAGGCGGTAAAATAGGCTGACAAAGTTTCTGTATAGTCTTCCTGGTTACTAGGCGTGTTTTGATATTGGGCGTCAAAAACCACTTGGGTTTTGTATCCTTTATGGGCGCTGTAGTTAATTAACGATTCAATCAGCTCGCGACGAGCCACTTCTAGCCCGTGGGTATCCCGGCTGACTTTAAGCTGCGGCCAGGTTCCGATGATGTTATAGCCATCAACGAGCAGCAAAGCGGAAGGGGGAGCAGACATGATTTATAGAGGCATTTTTGCTAACGGCGTCTGAACGTTCGACAAAACTGTGGCTGGCCAGGCTTAAGTAAGCGAAGCCACAGCGGAGCCTTGGTTATAGCTGTCTATTTTAACAATTTTTTATAAATTGCTCGCTTCAGTTTGTAGAAGTTCTTCCCGCAGACGGTTGGGATCGCCTTGGGCCGCCACTTGTCCCGCCCTCAACAAAAAAGCCCCATCACAGTAGTCCAATTCATCCAGCCGATGGGTGACCCACAGGGCCGTCAGGTTGCGGCGCTTCACCAACCGCTGCACTTGAGTGACCAACTCAATTTGGCTGTCTGGGTCGAGAAGCGCTGTCGGTTCGTCCAATAACAACACGTCGCAATGTCTGGCTAAGGCTCCGGCGATCGCAATGCGCTGTTTTTGTCCGCCACTGAGGGCATAGATCGGACGGCGCTCCATTTCCAGCAGATTAACCGCCGTGAGAGCCTCGCGCACCCGACTGCGAACCTCCGCCGTACTCAAATTTTCCGCAACCAATCCAAAAGCCACATCCGCCCCGACCGTGGGCATTACCAATTTGGTGGTCGGGGTTTTGAAACACGAATCCCACCGGCTGACGAACCTCGATTGTGCCCCCTTGGGGAACCAATAACCCAGCCAGCAACCGTAACAGGGTCGATTTACCGCTACCGTTGGTTCCCAGCAGCATCCAAAATTCCCCTGGCGGTACGCTTAGGGAACAGCGATCGAGCACAGGGTCGCCGCTGCACCAGCTAAAGGTTACCTCCTGTATGCGGATGGCTGGCTGGCTCATTCCATGACTCCGGCCACAAATCCCGGCACCCGGCCCGCACCCATGGCGCCGGATTTTTGGGAAAGGGTCAGGGTAGAAATTTGATTAACCAGGACAGCAACCTTCTTTTCGGGCTGTTTTTCGCAGGTTAATTCCAAAATCTCTGGCTGTTGGCCGCGCATTGCCTCAAGAATCTCTTGATAGAGTGCTTCGGCGGCTTCTGCCTCTTTACGCTGAATGGACACAGGAAACGGGGTATTCTTTAGGGTCAAATCAAGGGAAAACATCCGCGCTCTCAGTAAACTTCTATACTCTCTATTATCTCTCAGCCGGAAGGCAGGCGCAGGCGGCAACACCGACAGAACCGAGCGCTGACAAACTCAGCCATGATTTTTGCCCGCAAAGCCTTGAACGCTATGGATTAGCGGGTGTTCGTGAATAATAATCTTAAGGTTTTGTCAATAATTGCCCTGGAAAACTGAGAAGAATTTGCCTATCATAAGGTAAGTTAAAAATCGTTAAGAATCTTCACACTCAAACCCTGGCTTTTGCTTAAAAAGCTAGATGCATCGGGAAAGTTTTCTTGAAGATCTGCCATCTCTCCTCTCATAAACCAATTTGGAGACCGTGATTATGACCATTGCAATTGGACGCGCACCAGCGGAAAGAGGCTGGTTTGACGCCCTCGACGACTGGCTCGAAGCGTTGTATCGCTTCGTTTTGCGGCTG
>JAAUTE010000058.1 GCA_012031815.1 Chloroflexaceae bacterium | reverse complement strand
ATGGCTATCCTGACTTTGGCAGCGAAGAGTATGCCCAGGAAATCGAAGAAATTCGGCGCATTGGCGGTGCAGAAAACACTGCCCTCACCACCATCGAGCGGACTGCTGACCAAGAAGAGCTAGTCTTCTTCTGGCTGGTTGACGACGTAGACACCGAGCGCCCTCCCGGACAGTGGCTGCGCATTGGTCAAGAAGTCTCCGTTGCTGAAGAGCAATCTCTAATCGATAGCGCTCGTACCCTGGCGCAGTTGGGTGTTGCTCAAGCCAACGCTGGCATCATTGCCTGGACAGGCAAGTGGTTCCCAGGAGATGGACAAGCTCCCCAACCCCGCCCTGTCTCCGTCATCAACCACATCGCTGGTAACGACGGTAGCGATCTCACCATTCAAGACCCCGACTGGCGTTCTTTCGACGATACCCCGCCATTCCCTGACTACGTTTCGGGACACGCTACTTTTGGTGGTGCTTCCTACGCAGTTCTGGAGTCTATCTTCGGCGAAGACTACGAATTTAGCACCATCACCCAAGAATTAGACGGCGTAACTCGCAGCTTTAGCAGCTTTGAGGAAGCCGCCCGAGAAAACACCGAAAGCCGCTTCTTTGCTGGCGTTCACGTCCGCTCTGCGGGCATCGAAGGGGAAACCGCTGGTTTCGCGGCGGCTCAGGCTATCCTTGACACCCTGGCTGCTCCTCTAACTGGCGAGCCGACTTTCGGCACCCTGGCGACGACACCCTGGATATTGGCGTAGACTTCGACGGCATTGCTGACCTGATCTTCGTAGGCGGCGGCAATGACCTGGTTGACACCGCTGCCACCAGCACTGCGGCTCAAGGTAGCAACCGCGTTTACGGTGGCTCTGGCACCGATGAAGTCCTGGCTGGCAACGGCGACACCGTTAATGGCGGCACGGGCGATGACACCCTCGACTCTACCGTTGGCACGGGCAGCAACCGTCTCTACGGCGGTCTGGGCGGCGACGAAATCCTCGTTGGCTCCGGCGATCGCGCTTTTGGCGGTAGCGGTAGCGATACGATTGACGCTTCTGACAGCCTCGGCGGTTCTCGTTTGTACGGCGGTGCTGGCAACGACGAGTTCTTCCTGGGTACTGGCGATCGCGTAGTTGGCGGCGAAGGCGACGATGCCATCTTCGTTGGCAACGGTGGCGAGAACCTGATCACGGGCGGTCTGGGTGCAGATACTTTCTCGATTTTCACGGGCGAACTGCCTCTGCTGCCCAATACCATCACTGACTTTGTCGGCGGCGAAGATGTCCTCGGCGTTGGCGGCGGTCTGGACTTTGCTGACCTGACCATCGTTGGCATTGATGGCAACACCACCATTGCGGCTCCTTCTGTCTTCGACATGACACCTGAAGTCTTCGCGATTCTGCTCAACGTCGAAGCGGCTTCCATCAGCGAAGCTAACTTTGTTTTCGGCTAAATCTCATATCTGAGGCATTGTTCACCCAAGCGCCTCTGACTTGAGTTTTTCTTAATCCCTATCCTGGCTCTTTATTAGGAGTCGGGATTTTTTTTGGCGATGGCATGGAGCACGGTTTGGGAGTCGGTTTTTTGGCAGGGTTGGGAATGGCGATCGCGCCAGACTTTTGGATCGGGATTCGGCGGTCATGGTCTTCTGGCGAAGGTTTCAGCCCCAAGACCTCGCGACGCAACTGCCCCAGACGAAACTTCAATTGCCAAGGATGAACCGTGAGTTGCTATCAATGAAGGGTCACTTGCCGCAAATGAAGGGTGAATCATGACGGATGAAGGGTCACTTGCCGTAGAGGAAGCGTGAGTTGCCATCCATGAAGCGTCACTCGTCGCAAATGAAGGGTAACTTAGCCCGACTGAAGGGTGAACTGCCACGGATAAAGCGTGAGTTGCCCCAGTTCCCACCCCTGGGACAGCCCCTTTCCACTCGCCCAAATTATAGGCATTTCCTAACTTTGGGAAAGTAAAGTCCCCCAACACTTTCGCTTTTCCTGGCAGCAACAGACAGAACCCCACCGAGAAATAGCGCCAATTCCTGGTAATTGTGACTTCATTTTTGCTTTCTTAAATTAATCTAAAACTTCTCGCCGAATCGTCCCTGCCTTTTTAATCTTGAATTACTGGCGGGATTTTGCAAAAATCAGCCTGCTTAAATTAAGAGTAAGTTAAGTTTTTCCTATCCCGGTTTCCGACAACGTCGCCTAACTTAAGACAAGTAAAGCATCTAGCAAAATTACCGGGTTTTATATAAACTGAGGCTGCCAGCCTGCGCAAAATCCCAGGAGGACGCCTGATTTTAAGCCGCTAAAACCGAGGATTCTCCTAAAATAGTGCCAATTTAAGGTACTTGGCGGCGGTCGGAGAGTCCCCTTGGTCTTGAGCACCAACAACCTCAAACCCCACCACCCCGGCTTAAGTTAACCGCAACCAAACAAACGACTTTAGTAGAGGCAGCAATGCCCCTCAGATTAACTGCTAAATTGAGTTAACCCAAACACCGAAACTGACCGGTTTTCACCGTTCCCACTGGCTTGCAGGATTGTCGATAAGGAGGCAAGATGCTCGATAAGTTAGAAATTGCGATTGAGAAGATCGACGCCAGAGAAATTCTGGATTCTCGCGGTCGTCCCACCGTTGAAGCCGAGGTACGTTTAGAATCGGGTGCCACCGGCCTGGCTCAAGTTCCCAGCGGCGCTTCGACGGGAAGCTTTGAAGCCCACGAACTGCGCGATGAGGACAGTCACCGCTACGGTGGCAAGGGCGTTCTGCGGGCCGTACGCAACATCAAAGAAAAGATTACCCCCGTCCTGCTCGATGTTAATGCCTTCGATCAGCTCCTCGTCGATCGCCTGATGCTGGATCGCGATGGTTCAGCCAACAAAGCGGAACTGGGAGCCAATGCAATTCTGGCCGTGTCCCTAGCGGTGGCCAAAGCCGCGGCGGCGGATCTGGAACTGCCCCTCTATCGCTATTTGGGCGGGCCCATGGCCAATTTATTGCCCGTGCCCCTGATGAATGTCATCAATGGCGGCGCTCATGCCACCAATAACGTTGATTTCCAAGAATTTATGATCGTGCCGGTGGGGGCGGACTCCTTCCGGGAAGCCCTGCGCTGGGGGGCGGAAGTCTTTGCTGCCCTCAGTAAAGTCCTCAAAGACAAGCAATTACTCTCCGGGGTCGGCGATGAAGGCGGCTATGCCCCTAACCTGGAATCCAACGAAGCAGCGCTGGAATTATTGCTCACGGCCATCGAAAAAGCCGGCTACACCCCAGGGGAGCAAATTGCCCTGGCAATGGACGTGGCCGCCAACGAATTCTACCGGGACGGTCAATACATTTACGACGGTTCTGCCCACGCTCCCGCCGAATTTGTGGACTATCTCGCCAGTTTGGTCGCTCGCTATCCTATCGTCTCCATTGAAGACGGACTCCACGAAGAAGATTGGGAGGCCTGGCAGTCCCTCAGCCAGAAATTGGGCGATCGCATCCAATTGGTGGGAGACGATCTGTTTGTGACCAACCCGACTCGCCTGCAAAAAGGCATCGACCTCAACGTTGGTAATGCCATTTTGATCAAGCTCAACCAAATTGGCACCCTCAGCGAAACCCTGCAAACCATTGAGTTAGCCCATCGCCATGGCTACCGCTCCGTGGTTTCCCACCGTTCTGGGGAAACGGAAGACACCACCATTGCCGATTTGGCCGTTGCCACCCGGGCCGGTCAGATCAAAACCGGGTCTTTATGCCGCAGCGAGCGCGTGGCCAAATATAACCGACTCCTCCGCATTGAGGACGAGCTACAGGAGCGGGCTGTCTATGCGGCGACGGTCGGACTTGGCCCGTTCTACCGCCCCTAGGACAAACCCTCATTTTTTCTGGACAAGTTCACCCCATCCCTTCAACAAAGCTCATGGACGTTAATTTTCTCAAACCGCAAAAAGGCGAATTCATTGAAGGCAGCGGCACCCTCGATGTCTCTCAAATGCCAACCGGGCCCATTGAGTGCGACATTCAAATCGAAGATGACCGCACGGGCATGAGTATCGACACGCTCCGGCGAGCCATTGCCGATAACCTGTTTTATTTGCAGGGAACCGATGAAACGGGAGCGACCTTCTACGATTTCTACAAAGCCCTGGCGTTTACCGTCAGAGACCGCCTGTTGCAGCGCTTTATCCGCACCCGCCAGACTTACCAAAAACAGGATGTCAAGGTGGTGTGCTACCTGTCGGCGGAGTTCCTCACGGGCCGCCACTTGGGTAACAATTTGATGAATTTGGGCATTTTCGAGCGGGCCCGTCAGGCGGTAGAGGAAGCAGGCTTAGATCTCGAAGATTTGCTCAACCAGGAACCCGACCCCGGTTTGGGCAATGGCGGTTTAGGTCGTTTGGCGGCTTGCTTTTTGGACTCCCTGGCTTCCCTAGAAATTCCGGCGATCGGCTACGGAATTCGCTATGAATTTGGGATCTTCCACCAGTTCATCAAAGATGGCTGGCAGGGAGAAATTCCCGACAACTGGCTGCGCTTTGGCAATCCCTGGGAACTGCCCCGTCCCGATGAGGTGGTAGAAATCAAGCTTGGCGGTCGCACCCAACCCTACCGCGATCAAGACGGCCACTATCGCGTCACCTGGATTCCGGCTCGTACGGCGATCGCCATTCCCTACGACACACCGACCCCCGGTTACAAAACCAATACCGTCAACGCCCTGCGCACTGTGGAAAGCAGAAGCCAGTGAAGCCTTCAATTTCGATGCTTTCAATGCGGGCAACTACGATCGCGCCGTGGCGGAGAAAATTCACTCAGAAACCATCTCCAAAGTCCTCTATCCCAATGACAACACCCCCCAGGGTCGGGAACTGCGCCTAGCCCAGCAGTACTTCTTTGTGGCGGCCTCCCTGCAAGACTTGATTCGCATCCACCTCAAATCGGGCCAGGGTTTGGAGACCATTCCCGATCGCTTTGCGGTACAGCTCAACGATACGCACCCGGCGGTGGCCGTAGCCGAGCTGATGCGCCTGCTGGTGGACGAGCATCACCTGGCGTGGGAAAAGGCTTGGGAGATTACCACCAAAACCCTGGCCTATACCAACCACACCCTGATGCCCGAAGCCCTGGAGCGCTGGCCCGTGGATCTCTTTGGCTCGCTCTTGCCCCGACACCTGGAGATTATCTACGAAATTAACTTCCGCTTCCTCGAAGAAGTGCGCATCAAGTTCCCCGACGATGAGGAGCGGCTGTCGCGGCTGTCGATCATTGAGGAACATCCCGTCAAGCAGGTGCGTATGGCCAACCTGGCTTGTGTCGGCTCCCATGCCATCAATGGGGTTGCGGCCCTCCACAGCGAACTGCTCAAGCAGGATACCCTGCGGGACTTTGCCGAGCTGTGGCCGGAGAAGTTCTTCAATAAGACCAATGGGGTAACGCCCCGGCGCTGGCTGCTGATGAGCAACCCGGAGTTGGCTCAGCTGGTCACAGAAAAAGTTGGGGATGGCTGGGTGAAGAACCTGGATCTGATGCAGGGCCTCAAAAACCATCTAGACGACCCCGAATTCCGCTCCCGCTGGCGCGAGATTAAGCTCAACAATAAGCGCCGCCTGGCTGCTTACATCCTGCGCCACAACAATTTGCAGGTAGATATCAATTCTCTCTTTGATATTCAGGTGAAGCGGATTCACGAGTACAAGCGCCAGCACCTGGCAGTTCTGCACATCATCACCCTCTACAACCGCATTAAGCACAATCCTGACATCAATATTGTGCCGCGCACCTTTATCTTTGGCGGTAAGGCAGCGCCGGGATATTTCATGGCCAAGCTGATCATTAAGCTGATCAATGCGGTGGGTGAGGTGGTCAACAAAGACCCTGAAGTTCGCGATCGCCTGAAGGTGATTTTCCTGGAGAACTTCAACGTGTCTCTGGGCGAGCGGATTTATCCAGCGGCGAACCTGTCGGAGCAGATTTCCACGGCCGGGAAGGAAGCGTCGGGTACGGGGAACATGAAGTTTGCCATGAACGGGGCTTTGACCATCGGCACCTTAGACGGAGCCAACATCGAAATCCGCGAGGAAGCGGGGCCGGAGAATTTCTTCCTTTTTGGTCTAACAGCCCAGGAGGTTTACGAACTCAAGGCCCAAGGCTATCAGCCGCGCCATTACTATGAGAGCAACCCGGAGCTGAAGTTGGCCCTGGATCGCCTCGCAAAAGGCTATTTCTCCCACGGCGATCGCGATTTGTTCCAGCCGTTGGTGAATTCGCTGCTGACGGACGACCGCTTTATGTTGCTGGCAGATTATCAAAGTTATATTGACTGTCAGGATCAGGTGAGCGAAGCCTTCCGCGACGAAGATAGCTGGACGCGCATGTCGATTATCAACTCGGCAAGCATGGGTAAATTCTCGGCTGACCGCACGATTCGCGAGTACTGCCAGGAGATTTGGCAGGCGGAACCGGTCTCCATTGAGTTGGAACCCTACGACCAAGCGGGAGCCGGCTTGAAGGCTAAACAGCCCGCTAATGCTTAATTTCTCAATGGCTTAATCTCAACTTTGGCGATCGCTTTTTCCATCAACGGAGAGGCGATCGCTTTTTTGGGGACTCTGCCCTAAAATCTAATTGCTTTTTTTAAGTTTAAAAGAGTTAAAGCTATCATCAATCTGTTCGCCAGCCTTTTTAAATATAATTTAGATAGAGATGAAGGTTGTTTAAAGGATATGAACCGTTTTCTATTTCCTGTTCTCATTGAAAAAGATGAAGAAGGCTATTTTGCCTCCTGTCCGACCCTGCAAGGCTGCTATACACAAGCCAATTCCTATGAAGAGGCTCTACAAAATATTCGAGATGCCATATTTTTACACATTGAAGATCGAATCGCCCATGGTGAAGAAATTCCTACGTCTTCCCACATGAGCCTAACGACTGTGGAGGTACAAATTTGAGCGATCGCCTTCCGAGGGTTTCCGCTACAGAAGTTATCAAGGTTTTAGAAAAGATCGGATTTACTTTATCTCGGCAAAGCGGAAGTCACAAGATTTATAGGAATGCTGAAGGGATGAGGGTAACTGTCCCCTATCACGGCAACACAACTCTCAAGTTAAAGACTTTTAAAAGTATTTTGGCTGATGCAGCGCTAACCGTTGGTGAATTTGTTGAGCTGTTGAAGAATTCCTAGATAAACGTAGAGCGAGAAAGGGCGATCGCTTTTTTGTGATCTTGACTTTAAGCTTGGTAAGAAAATTGATTTGCCTTAGTTAGACTGCAATGCTATCCCTCAAGGCTGTAGGGGGTGATGGCTCAAGCTTGATCAGATTCCGGTAGGGCGGCTGGTTTATCACCGCTTTAATCCTGGCAAGCTACCTTAGATTTGTCCCCAGAAGCAGTTCGCCGCCGTGACGAGCCAACCCTTTCCTGCTAAAGACAGCCCCGAAGCCTATCAAGTCGAAACTGAATATATGACGGGCGTGGTCGAGCGGCTGACCTTTCATTCCGAATCCTCTGGCTACACTGTGGCGCGGGTGCAATGTCGGGGCCAGGGCGATTTGGTCACCGTGGTCGGTAACTTTGCCCAAATTCAGGCCGGTCAAACCTTGCAATTGCGCGGTTTATGGCGCGACCATCCCCAGTACGGCCCCCAATTTCAAGTCACCTGGTACAAGGAAACCCGCCCCGCCACCCTCACGGGCCTGGAAAATACCTGGGCAGCGGCCTGATCAAAGGCGTTGGCCCCGTTACCGCCAAGCGCATCGTCGCCCACTTCGGCCTGGAAACCCTGGATGTCATCGAAAATAATTGCGATCGCCTCTCGGAAGTGCCCGGCATTGCCAAAAAGCGCATTACCCTGATTCGGCGGGCTTGGCAGGCGCAAAAAGTGATTAAAGAGGTGATGTTATTTTTGCAAACCCACGGGATTTCCACGACCTACGCCGTCAAAATTTTTAAGCAATACGGTCAAAACGCCATTCAAATTGTTTCCGATAATCCCTACCAGCTCGCCGTTGATATCTATGGCATCGGGTTTCTCACCGCCGATAAAATTGCCCGCGCCCTCGGCGTTTCTCCCTGGTCAAAATTTCGCTACGAAGCGGCCCTGCTGCACCTCTTAGAAACCGCCGCTCAAGACGGCCATTGCTATTTGCCGGCCCCCGACCTCATCGAAAAAGGCGTCACCTGCCTCTCCATCGAAAACGAACACCAAGCCACCGCTGAAGCCCTGGAATCGGTCATTGACGGCATGGAAACCCAGGAAACTCTCATCGTTGAAGCCGTCGCAGGCGATCGCTACTGCTATCAACCGGCCTTTTTTGTCAGCGAAAAACACCTGGCCACACTGATCGGCGATCGCCTAGCCCGCCCCATTGCCCCAGACCTGCCCCGCGTCCGCCACTGGATCGATCGCTACACCGACAGCCGCGGCCTAAAACTCTCCCCCCAGCAACAGGAAGCCGTCGAAACCGCCGCCTATGCCCCGATGACGATTCTCACCGGTGGCCCCGGAACCGGTAAAACCTTTGCCACCCGCACCATCGTCGCCCTCTGGAAAGCCATGGGCAAAACCTTAGCCCTGGCTGCCCCACGGCCGCGCCGCCCAACGGTTGAGGGAAGTCAGCGGCGTCGAAGCCCAAACCCTGCACCGCCTCCTGGAATTCGACCCCAAAACCCGCAAATTTAAGCGCGATGAAGACAATCCCTTAGAGGCCACCGCCGTTGTCGTAGATGAATCCTCCATGCTGGATTTATTCATGGCCTACGCCTTACTGAAAGCCTTGCCTGCCAAAGCCCAGCTCTTGCTGGTGGGAGACGCCGATCAACTGCCCAGCGTTGGCCCCGGTAACGTCCTCAAAGATTTGATTGATTGCCACTGCCTCCCCGTTGTCCGCCTCAGCCAAGTTTTTCGCCAAGCCGCCACCAGCGCCATCGTGGGAGCCGCCCACCAAATCAACCAGGGCCACTATCCGGTCTTGGAAGCGGTTTCCCCTCAGCCCCGCTCCGATTGTCTGTGGCACAGCGGTGGCGACAGCCCGGAGGAAGGCATCCAGCTTATTTGCCAACTCATTCAAACTCTGGTTCCCAGCCTCGGTTTCAACCCGATGACCGACGTGCAGGTACTTGCTCCCATGACCAAAGGGGTTGTCGGGACGCGCAACTTCAACCGGGTTCTCCAACAGCTCATCAACCCGCCTGCCCCGATAAACCGGAAATTACGATGGGCGGCACGGTGTTTAAGGTTGGCGATCGCGTGATCCAGCTCAAGAATGACTACGATCGCGAAGTCTTCAACGGTGATTTAGGGCGCATTGAGAGCATTGACCCCACGGAGCAGGAGGTTCAGGTGCGCTTTGAGGAGCGCTTAGTGACTTATGATTATGCCGATCTCAACGAATTAACCCTGGCCTGGAGCATTTCCATCCACAAATCCCAAGGCTCCGAATATCCGGTCGTGATTTTGCCCTGTACATGCAGCATTACCTGATGTTGAGCCGCAACCTGGTCTACACCGGACTCACCCGTGCTAAAAAATTGGCGATCGTGGTCGGCCCGCAAAAAGCCATTTCCCTCGCCGTGCGCCAACTGAAATCCCAAGAGCGCTACACACGCCTGGACACAAGAATTCGAGAACTCTCCCTGGGCGATCGCACGACATCTCCTAGCAAGCGTCCGCTCAAAGCAACCGGACTGTTTTTGAAACTAAAAATTCCTTAAAAGATTTTAGGCAAAATTCCGACATAGCCTAACATGAAAGAAAACTGGGCAAGGAGTTGGCGATTATGTCCAGAAAATCCAAAGAATTTTCGAAACTACTGCAAGACAAAAAAACAAAACAGGTCATCAAAAACAACATTTATCAAAAGATGGAGCAACGAGTCAATCAAGGCCCGCTGGGAAAAGAAAAAGAGGTGACCTTAGTCCGCGATCTTCCCGGGGAGGAGAAAATGTCTGAGGTACTCCATGCGTTTTGCGCCCCTTACATTACCGATTCAACCACCCCTACAGAAGATCGGTTTATGGTGAGTATTGCGGTAATGGCTTGGAACCTAGCCTTGATCGATGAAGAAGCTCAGCGGCAAGCAATGACTAACTCCCTGATTGAGAAAGTAGAAACGTCTGTACAACCAGAAGCGATACTAATCCTTAGAGAGCTAGTGGAAGAATTAATCGCCAGAAAAAAACAGCATTTTAACCATATAAACCGTTTTATTGTGGAATATGAAATGCAACAAACCAAGACGGGCTTTGATCTTTTTGTTGCTTCGACCCGATCGACTCCGTAGTTTACAATGATGTCGCCCATTTTAAGAGGATCCGACCCCTGGTTAACCAAAAGTTTCAAGACCATATAAAAGCTCAAAGTTCCCCAAAAAACGCTCTGGAGCCAGAAAAATGACTTTTTCATACGATCGTGCCCTGCAAGAACCCGACTCCCTCGCCGACCTAATTTCCTGGGGTCGATTTGACCCTGAAGACTTGCCCCCAGAGCCAACTGACGAGGAAATCGCAGCAAAAGAAGCTCAAAGGGAGCGAGATAAGCAACGGATGGAAGAAGCAAACTCCCCGGAAGGATTGCGGATTTCGAGGGAGGCATGGGAAGCTTATGAGGCCCTGCCTGACGAAGAAAAATTTTGAATATTGCACCATCCGTATCTAACTGACCTGACTGGAGTGAGTGTCACTCTGCTTACTCTGGATGCTAAGACCATAGTAGCGATCGCCTATTGCTGGAAACTATGCCTAAATTTGTTTGGATTTTCTTGTTTGTGATTTTACCGATTTTGCTAGCTGCTCTGGTTTTGCCTACTATCGCGGCGAAATTGGCATGCTGGTTTAGGAAAAATCTCCTCAGCTAATTTTGCTCTCGTTCAATCAAGTCTAAGACGGCTTTGGGAGAGAGTTTATCTTTAAACCAGATGACGCGGGCCGGGATATCTTGATAGTTGATCCCGGCTTTTTCCAGATTCAAGCGCTCGGAAATCGCCAAAATTAAATGATTTACCTCGGCTCGCCGCACCTGAGCAAATTTTTTCTGTAAATATTCCGGCCGCCAATACCCAACAATTTCTAGCAAAAACTCCCGTCCATCGGGGTGAACTAGGCGAAAATCAGGAATCATTACGCTCCCCGGCAGCGGCACTAACTCCACTTCCCGCTCCAAGCGCCATTCGCTCTCTAGCTGCTCCCAGCGTTTGGCAAAGGCGGCTTCCAACAGGCTGTCGTAGGGCTTCCCCGGCGGATAATGGCTGACTAAACCGCAGCGATCGCTTAATTCAAAGCGTCCTATTTTTATATCTCCGGAAACAGCATCTTTTTGCTGCAAGGTTGCCGTTAGCGACCATTTACTGACGTGGAGCAGGGCCGGTAACAATTTGGCGATCGCGAGGCCGTAGCGGGTGCTGGGCTTGAATAAACTGGTGGGGCCGTCAATGATGATGGTAAATCCCGTATCGGCGTCGCCTTCGATGTAAGCCATGAGCTGAAACAGTTTCAGGTAGCGAAACAGCAGCTTGTATTCTCCGGGATCGTTGCGGTGAGCATGAATCGTAATCTGGCTGGCCCGGTAGAAAACCCCCTGTACCTGGGACAAATTGTAGCGATGAATCAAGGCTTCTGGCGTTGGCGGGTCAAATTGGGTCAAAATCCGGTTTTCCTGCAAATCGGCGTACAGTCCCCGTTCAACTTCCTGGGGAGCCACCTGCCGCTTTAAATCCTGCCGCAAACTTTCGGCGATCGCTTCTAAGACCTCGGCGCGGTTAGCGGGAATGGGCAGGGTTTGGGAGGCTTGGGCAAAGACCCGCTGGCGTAATTCCTGGGGATCGAGGGGGCTGAGCACCTCAAAGGTGGAAAATCCTTGCTTGAGTAAATGGGCTAATCCCCGCTTGACCCGGTAGTCGGGGCTGTCACCTTCAAAGTCCTGTAACTTTTCCGTAAGCTGTCCCTGGGTTTTCCCAAAAACCAGCTGAAAACACTGGATTTGCTCCACCGCCAGGGCCAGGGTTTTCTCATCTAAGGGGAGTCGCTTCGGGGTAATGGTCTCACCCCTTTGGCGATGCAGCAGCAATTCGCTCGGTAGCATAGCGCAAACTCGGATAAAAATGCGATCGCACTCAGGCTAGCCCAGTAAACTAAGATCGATGCCCAGACGCAATTTAGCTTCATGACTCATAGTACTGTTTACCGTCCCCTGGAATGCCGTCCAGATAGCTATCGGGAGTGGTTTGGCCAGGGAAATACCCTGCGGGAGCGCGGCAACTACCAAGACGCCCTTTATAGCTACGAGAAAGCGTTGGAGTACTACCCAAACGACTATTGGGCCTGGTATCGGCGGGGGAAGGTGTTAGAAGCCCTAGGGTATTGGGAGGAAGCTTCTGCCAGTTTTGAGCAGGCTTGCCAGATTTTGCCGGGAAACTACTGGGCTTGGTACGACTGGGGCTGTATTGCCATGGAATTGTCCGATTGGGAGCAGGCGATCGCCTGTTTTACCCAGGCACTGCAAGCCGGCCCGGGGATTACTGGAGTCATTACCGACAGGGGGAAGCTTGGCGCTATTTGGAGCGTTGGCCACAGGCGCTAACGGCCTACGATCGAGCCTTAGCAGAGCGTCCGGGAGACTATTGGGCCTGGTATCGCCGGGGGGGATGTGCTGCGGCTAGCGGGGGAGTCAGAGGCGGCCCTTGAGAGCTATCGCCGGGCGACTACTGCTAAATCCCAGGATTTTTGGGCTTGGTATCATCTGGGGGAAATTTATCGCCAGCGCCAACTCTGGGGGGAAGCGATTTTAGGCTACCAACAAGCCCTGGCCGCGGCTCCCGATGATGTTCTAACCCTGTTTCAGCTTGCCTGCTGCTACGAACTGTCCGGCGATCGCGAGCAGGCCCTAGGAAGTTTAGCAAAAGCGCTGGAACTGGAGGGCGATCGCTGCTTAGCACTGGCTAAAACTGAACCCACTCTCCAAAATTTGCGGCAATCTGAGGGCTGGCAAGGTTTAATCCTACCGTTGAATCGGCAGAATGGCGATCGCGATTAATTGGTTTTACCCTTCCCGTTGCCAGGCTTTAATATTCCAGGTTCGCACATCCCAAGGCGAGACATCTACATTAATGATGCGATGGCTGGCGGCAATGACTTCCGCTCGGTGAACCAGGGGAATTGCGTGATAGCCATTCACCAGCTTGTCGTTCATGGCAATAAACAACTGACGGCGTTTTTCAGGGTCTAATTCTTGGGTAGATTGCTGCCAGAGAGCGTCATATTCGGGGTCGCAGAAACGAGAAGCATTGTCACCCGTCCAGTTATTGGCTTTTTGCGGGATTTCGCTACAGGTAAAGGTCTTCATGTAGATGCCCGGATCGGGATTTAAATTACCGGTAGTGTACATTTGCAAGTCCGCTTCAAAGCGCTCTATCGTATCGCTATTGGCCGGATCGCTAGAAAAATAAATGCTGGCATCAATACTTTTGAGTTCTACCCCAATGCCAATTGTCTGCAAGCCTTGCTTAATAATTTCCTGGGTTTTTTGACGCAGGGGATTGACGGAGGTTTGGAAAACAACCTGCATTTCTTGTCCATTTTGATCGCGGGTGCCGTTGCCGTTGCTGTCTTGCCAACCCGCTTCCTCTAGCAGAGCGGCTGCTTTTTCCAGGTTGAATTCATAGCGCGTATTCGGGGAAACAAATTGCTCTGGCGCCACTAAAAAATTAGCCGTTGCTTTCCCCGTCGGCCCGTAAAGTTGCTCGGCTATGGTATCGCGATCGATGGCCAGGGACAGCGCTTCCCGGACTCGGCGATCGCTGAAAAAAGGATGGGGCTGTTTCAGGCTAGAGCGTTCCCCGTCGGCGGCGGGCCGATTAGGATCGCTGTGGTTGATGACCAAACGCTCCATTAACGCCCCAAAACTCGAAATCACTCGCCCCTGTCCCGCTGACTCCAATTCTTTTAAAACCGGGGCCTCTACCTGCAAATTGTAGGCATAATCGGCATCGCCCGTCTGTAGAACCGCTCTAGCAGCGGAAGTGGCGTCGCCGCCCCCCTTGAGATCCACCCGTCGAAACGCCACCGAGTCCGCTTCCCGAAATTCAGGATTAGCTTCAAAGATTGCCGCATCGCCCGGTTTAAACTCGACTAAGCGATAGGGGCCGGTTCCCACGGGCATGAGATTGGCCGGAGCTTGGCGGGCATTGGCACCGTTGTAGTCTTGGTAAAGATGGCGGGGCAAAATCATGCCTTCAGCCCCCACAAAAGGCAAATACCAGGCCGGAGTCGGCTCTTTAAAGGTTATTTTCAGCGTGTAGTCGTCAATGTTTGCCACCGAGGCAACGCTACTGTAAATTCCGGCGTTAGTAGAACCAACATCGGGATTAGAGACGAATTCATAGGTGAAGAGGACATCTCCGGCGGTAAAAGGCGTTCCGTCCGACCATTTGACATCCTGACGCAGTTTCCAGGTTACCGCTGAGCCGTCCGCAGCCAGTCCACCGTTTTCGAGGGAGGGAATTTCCGCCGCCAAAAAGGAACTAGCTCGGCACTGGGATCAAAGGTAGCCAGGGGTTCCAGGGTAATACGGCTCGCCTCCGCATCCTTAAACCCAGTGGATAGATGGGGATTCAAAATAGTTGGCGCTTGCCAGTACAGCAATCTGAGCGTATCACTATCAGCCTGAGGAGCCGGGCCGCCAGGATTACAAGCCGAAAATAGCAGCGTTGACACGACAGACAGCAAAAACCAGGGCCAAAACAGGCGATGCCCCCGAAAACCCATCCCTCTCATCCCTTCAATCCCTTTCAAAACCAAATATCGTGACAGGTCACATTTTAGTCCATTAATCATCACAAGATTTACCAGGGCAAATGGCTGCCATCCCAGGAGAAAAATTGACCTGTATCTTCCGGCGCAAGATTTTCAATAACCGTTAACAGTTGATGAGCGCAACGCTCCGGGGAGAATAATTTATCAGCAGGTACGCGCTTTTGAAAGGGTTGAGACAGTTGAGTATTAGTCGTGCCCGGATGTAGGGCAACAACAATAATGTTTGGACTAGTGCGCCCATACTCAATGGCGACATTACGCAAAAACATGTTTAATGCGGCTTTAGAAGCGCGATAGCCGTACCAGCCTCCTAGAAGATTATCCCCAATACTGCCAACCTTAGCCGAAAGCGTGGCAAAAACACTACGACGAGAGCGTCGCAATAAAGGCAGTAAGTACTTAGCTAATAGCAGAGAACCAATGCTATTAATCTGAAAATAGCGCAGTAGATTATCAACCTCAATCTGCCGCAGACTCTTTTCTGGCTTTAACTTATCATCCTGAAGAATTCCCACACAATTAATCACTAAACTCAGCGCCTCAACCTCAAAAGCAATCCGAGAAATAGCATCGGCAATCTGGGATTCGGCAGTGATATCGACTTGCAAGCAGCACAGGCGCCTTGGATAAGCCTGCTCAAGAGAAAGCAAAGCGATCGCCGATTCAGGTTTACGGTAAGTCCCATAAATTCTAGCTACATTAGAAAATTCAAGTAATTTTCTCACAAAAGCCAGGCCTATACCCCCATTAGCGCCGACAATCAAGGTATTTATCGGATTAGCGTCAGCAAACACAGGTACTCAACAAATTTTCAAAACGTCTTTCGATTGGAAGTTTAACATAGAAGAGCACAGTGATCCCAAGCCCTTATGGTATGCTCGAAGTCGAACAAATTCTTCAAAAACGCTATGGTTTAAAACAAAGACTAGGTCGTAATATAGGACGACAGACCTGGTTAGCGGAGGATCTAGCGGTAGATCCACCTTTGTTAGTGGTTCTTAAACTGCTCACCTTTGGTGGCGATGTTCAATGGGAAGATTTGAAGCTATTTGAGCGAGAAGCACAAATTTTAAAGCAACTCGATCACCCTCGCATTCCTAAATATCGAGATTATTTTGCGATCGATGACCGCTCTCTTTGGTTCGGCATGGTTCAGGAATATATTCCAGGCAGCTCTCTAAGAGTACTTTTGGAACAGAAACAGCGTTTTACAGAACGGCAAATTCGCCAGATAGCTACAGAAGTATTAGAAATCTTGGCCTATCTACATGGATTAACTCCACCGGTTTTACATCGAGACATTAAGCCGAGTAATTTGATCTTAAGTGCCGAAAAAAAGATTTATTTGGTTGATTTTGGAGCAGTTCAAGACCGAGCTTTAGCAGAAGGAGCGACCCTAACCATTGCAGGAACTTACGGCTATGCCCCCCTAGAACAGTTTGGTGGGCGGGCAGTTGCTGCGTCGGATCTCTACGCTTTAGGAGCAACATTAATTCACTTACTAACGGGCTGTTCCCCAGCAGCATTACCATTAAATAATTTACGGCTTCAGTTTAGAGACCAAGTGCAGATCGATCTAGAATTTGCAAACTGGCTTGAGAAAATGGTGGAGCCAGCCCTGGAAAACCGCTTTCAAACTGTTAAGCAAGCTCAAGAAGGACTACAGTATAGTTTTAGGAAGACATCTTTAAGTGCGATCGCGGTTCCCTTTACGAAATTATTTCAACCTTCCTATAGTCGCATTCGAATTATCAATAAATCGCCATCCAATCTGGTAATTGATATTCCCAAGCAAGGTATCCATAAGTTTAGTGATATCCTGAAAACAGGTATTTTGGGATTAAGTACCCTCGGTGCTATTTTACTCCTTCCCGGAGTTTTTTCCATTGTTGGCACAATCCCTTTAATTTTTCTATTGTGGTTGAGCTTTTATATTGCCGAGAATTTATTTGGCAGCACACAAATTTGCTTTAATCGGCAAACCTACAAGATTAAACACTTGGTATTCAACTTCATCTTCCGCCAACAGCAGGGGTTCAGCGATCGCATTCAAGATATCTCTCTAAAATATGAAGGAGGAAACAATTCACGCAGACGAGTAGCCGCGACAGAAGTAATTATCACGTCTCATTCGATTATAAATCCAGAGCAATTCGATCGCAGCTTTTTAGGGAATAGACTAACTGAGCGAGAACTTATGTGGCTAGCGCAAGAAATTCGAGATTGGCTGGCCACAAGTCGATAGGTGATAATTCATGAGGTTTCGCCCAAGCCATTTTCCCTGTAAAACAGCAAAA